>JBBUFU010000094.1:0-4423 GCA_038056365.1 Patescibacteria group bacterium | reverse complement strand
GTGGTGTCGGACTTCGAGGCGACCGAAGAGATGCTGGCGTACCTGATAAACCGCGCCCAGGGCGTAAGCAAAAAAATGCTGGGGCCGCGCGTCGTCGTCGGGGTCCCCTCCGGCATCACCAATGTCGAGATGCGCGCGGTGCGGGACGCCGGCATAGGCGCCGGCGCGCGCGAGGTTCACATTGGCGAGGAGCCTATCGCCGCGGCGCTCTGCATCCGCATGCCGATGCGCGAGGCGGTCGGCTCTATGCTGGTCGACATCGGCGGCGGCACGGTGGACATTGCGGTGCTCAGCCTCGGCGGCATCGTCCGGTCGAAAAACTTGCGCATCGCGGGCGACAAACTCAACCAGGACATCATCGCCTATGTGCGCTCGGAGTTTAAAATTTTGATAGGGGAGAAGACGGCCGAGGCGGTCAAGATGGCCATCGGCTCGGTTATCGAGGGCCAGGGCCAAGAAGCCTTGGTGCGCGGGCGCGACCTTATCACCGGCCTCCCGCGCGAGATTGTCTTGACCGACCAGGACATCCGCGAGGCGATATCGCAGTCCATCGACACGCTGGTCGAAAGCGTGCGCGAGGTGCTCGAAACTACGCCGCCCGAAATACTGTCGGACATCATGCGCTCGGGTATCGTGTTGTGCGGCGGCGGCGCTCTGCTCAAGGGCCTCGACCGCCTGCTGTCGCAATGGCTCAAGGTGCCGGTTATGGTCGCCGACGACCCTTTGACCGCCGTGGCGCGCGGCACCGGCGTTATTCTGGAGAATCTCGAACTGCATCGCGACATACTGATAGAACATGAGGACGACCTCTCGTAAGCAGAAGCCCTTGGGCGCCATGCTGGCGGTTGCGGCCGCGGTACTCCTGGTTGCTTTTGCCGTGCTCTTTCGCGACAGCGCGGCGGGTTTGCTGTGGAGCGCGGCCGCGCCGCTCATCAACATGCGCAATTCCTGGAGCGACTCGGAGGCGGCGCAACTGAGGGCCGAACTCGCCTCGACCAGCGCCGCGCTTGCCGACCGCGACCTATTGGCGGCTGAAAATGCGCAACTGCGCGCCGAGCTTGGGCGCCCCGCAGAAAACCGTCAGATAATTCTCGCCGGCGTGCTGGAGGGCCCGCCGGGCACGCCGTACGACACGCTTATGCTCGACGCAGGCTCGGCACTTGGTGTCACACCGGGCGCGCGGGTCTTTGCGGGCGGCCTCGCCATCGGCGAGGTTGACACGGTCTACACCGCCGTCTCGCGCATAACGCTCTACTCGGCGCCGGGCCGCTCGTACCAGGCGCTGGTGGCCGGGGCCAAGGGTCCGGTACCGGCCCTAGTCGAGGGCCAGGGCGCAGGCTCTATGCAGGCGCGGGTGCCCGCAGGCAGCGTGGTCGCAGTGGGCGACGGGGTCGTATTCCCCGGCGCGGCGGGGAGCCTTGCGGCCAAAGTGTCCGCGGTTGTAACCGTGCCGGGGGAGTCGTTTAAGACGCTCTACCTGCGCCTGCCGGTCAACCTGTTTGACCTCCGCTACGTCTATATCCAAAAATGAAACTGCCCTCACAACGATTTTTACTCGCCTTTTTTTTCGCGCTTGCGGCACTCGGGTTTTTGCTTCCGTTTTGGCCGCTCTCGGTCGTTGGTATTTTGCTCGCCGCAGGGTGGGGGCGGTGGTTTGCGGCGCTTCTTATCGGCCTCTTGCTTGACCTTGCATGGGGCGCGCCGCTCGGCCTCACGCACTTTCTATACTTTCCCTTTACGCTCAGCGCGGTTGTTGCGGCGCTGATAAGACTCTGGATCGCGCGCTATCTCCTAGACCGCGCCCCTCAAGAACGTCTGTAAAAATATTCCATATTTACAACGGTCGTATAAATCTTGGAATATTTGTTCTTGTATTCTCGAGAATATGAGAATATCAAAAGTATGTAACGGTCGTGTAGTAGTTTTGATATGGACAATAAAAAAATCCGCCGGCACATTTGCCGGCGGGGACGATGTCAGGATTCAGGTGGTGGTGTGGCGGTGGCTGGCTCAGCGGCTTCAGCTTTGGTGTGCACAGCCAAGTCGGGCCTTTTAGCGGACTGGAGTCTTTCGAGCCGTTCGCGTAACGTATCGATCGACCGGTTGTTGTGCCTGACAACCGGCATATGATGTTCGCGGTACCGGCTTATTTTTTCGTTCATTTTGGCGTTTTCTTCCTCGTTATGCTTCTCGAGCGCCGCGATACGCGCGAGAAGTGACGCTTCGCCGCCAAACTCGGCAAGGCGGTTCTTAATCACCGCGCCGATCTTGCTTAAGGTTACGTCCAATGCCTGGACGAGAGTTGCCTCGTCTGTGCACACGATGCCGGTGCCGGCCAGGAGATCGGCCGTCGTAAAGCCGCTTTCCATCAGCTCACGCAGCTGGTCGGTTGTGATAGCAGGCCCGACCATGTAACGGTTTGCCAAAGGGTTTTTTTCTTCGACGAGAGACAGGCAGAGTTCGACACACTCATCGCAGATAAAGCAGGCGGGTCCGGCGATGATTATTGACACGCCATGCTGTGATTTGCTGCAGAACGAACAGTAAACCGTGTCTTCTTTAACTTCTTTTGCAGTTGCTGGCTGGTCAGCCATGACACTTCTCCGGGTTTTAGTAAGAGCGAAACTAAAAAGCACGATACTAAAGTTAAATAATTTTGTCAAATCAGACCAGCCGCGCGTATACTGTCCCTATGTTACCGAAACGATGGAGAAAAAAGCACACCCGCAAAGTCGAGATAGACCCCGACGAGATACTTATCGACTCTTCAAACTTGCCCGAGTTTGACACCGACCAAATGGAGGGCCGGATTGAGCGGCCCTTGGGGCGCGGCTCGTTTGTCATGACCGGCGCCATACTGGCATTGTTGTTTGCGGGGCTCGTGGTGCGCGCCGTCGAGCTCCAAATGATAAAAGGCGGCGCCTACGCCAAACAGGCGCTGGAAAACCAACTCAACGAAACTCCCGTCTTTGCCGACCGCGGCGTCATCGTGGACCGCACCGGCAGGCCCTTGGCGTGGAACGACCGCACGGCGGTTACCGATGAGTTTGCCAAGCGTGTCTACGCAGACTTTCAGGGTCTTGCGCACGCGGTTGGCTATGTCAAACCGCCCGCCAAAGACTCCGCCGGATTTTACTACCGCGACTTCTTTTTAGGCGTGGACGGCGCGGAGCGTGCCTACAACGCCACGCTTGCGGGGCAAAACGGCCTCAAGCTCACCGAAACAGACGCGCGCGGCCGCCTCGTCTCGCAGGCGCAGGTCGACCCCGCCGTGGCGGGGCAAAAGCTTGCGCTCTCGGTTGACGCCGAGGTTACACAGGCGCTCTACCGCGCGCTCGCGGGCGTCGCGCACGAGTCGCGCCTGCAGGGCGCGGCGGGCGTGGTGATGGATGTGCGCACCGGCGAGCTCTTGGCGCTTACCAGCTACCCCAACTACCCCCAGAAGGCGCTCACCGACGGCGACTCAGCCATTATCAAGGCGCTCAACAAAAATCCGTACCGGCCGTTCCTCGACCGCGCAACCGGCGGACTCTATGCGCCGGGCTCTATCGTCAAACCGATGGTCGCCGCCGCCGCGCTCACCGAGGGCATCATCACCGAAAATACAAAAATACTTTCGACCGGCTCTATCTCGGTGCCAAACCCATACGACCCGTCGCGCCCCTCTATTTTTAAAGATTGGCGCGTCAACGGGCTTACAGACGTGCGCGACGCCTTGGCGGTCTCCTCCGACATCTTTTTTTACGAGGTGGGGGGAGGCTACCAAGGCCAGGCGGGGCTCGGGATAGCCAAGCTCGACCAGTATTTTAAAATGTTCGGCTTTGGCCAAGACCCTGGGCTCGCCGGCTTTGACGGCGCCCTGGGCACTATCCCGACCCCGGAGTGGAAGGCAAAAAACTTTCCCGCCGACAAAACCTGGCGCATCGGCGACACCTACCATACGGCCATCGGGCAGTACCGCATGCTCGTCTCGCCCCTGCAGGCCGTGCGCGCTGCCGCCGCGGTCGCCAACGGCGGTACTCTGCTTACCCCCACGCTCATCGCGTCGAGTACGCCGCAGGGGACCAAAATCCAGGTCTCGAGCTATTCGCTCCAGGTGGTGCGCGAGGGTATGCGTCAGGGTGTCACTACAGGCATCGCGCAGGCGATTAACTTTACATTCGTGCAGGCGGCGGCCAAAACCGGCACTGCCGAGGTTGGCATGCGCAACGAGTACCAAAACGCGTGGGTGATAGGCTTTTGGCCGTACGAAAATCCGCGCTACGCCTTTGCCGTCGTGCTCGAAAGGTTGCCCGCCGGTACGGCGGTCGGCGGCCCGCGGGTGATGGCGGAGTTTTTTCAGTATCTTAATGCCAATCATCCGGAGTACCTTCAATAGGTGTTAGCCACTAGGAAACCCTTGCGCTTTTTCTTAATCTAAGTA
>JBBUFU010000093.1:0-2859 GCA_038056365.1 Patescibacteria group bacterium | reverse complement strand
GAGCGGCACGTTGATGCGGTGCTCGCGGCATCGCGCGCGACCTACGGCATGCCGCGCGCACAGGTGGAGAAGCTAATAGACGAGTGGCAAAAGAGTGACCCGGCGCCCGAGCTCACCAAGCCGAAGTTTGAGTTCCGCCCCGACGGCTCGCGCATACCGCCACGCGCGGTTTCTAAGCCTCCGGCAAAGGTCACCACGCCGGTTGTCCAGGCGCCTTTGCCTACTCCTACTCCCGTGATTCCGGCTGCACCTGCGCCCAAGCCTCCGGCGCCGGTGAGCGAGGAGAAACTGCGTCCGCGCGCCCCCCTGCGCCCCCAAAAACCGCGGGTGGAAGTAATAAACAAAGAAGAGCCAAAACAACCCGAGCGTCCTCCACTTGAGGGCCCGAAGAGTCTTAAGGAGGCACTCGCCCAAGTAACAGGAAAAAAAGAAGCCCCGCCGGTATCCCCGCTCAAGGAGGCTCTGCAAAGGGCTGGTCCAAAAAACGAGTTATCATCAGAGACAATCCGTCAGATGCTCGACGTCGAAGAACCGCATGGCGAGAAGTAGCTTTTTTATTTTATTTTTGTTTTTGATAGCTCTTACGGGGGCGCCGCTTTTGCACGCCGCGCAGTTGGTCAACATAAACACCGCCGACCTCGCAACGCTTGAAACGCTCCCCGGCGTCGGCGCCTCGATTGCACAGAGTATCATCGATAACCGCCCATATGCTTCTATCGAAGAGGTGAGCCGGGCGAGCGGGATAGGGGAGCCCGGCTCCAGCTCGTATGAAAAAATAAAAGACCTAATCACGGTTGGCGATACCAGCACAACTCAAACGACCACTATTGCGACAAGCAGTACGCAGACACAGGCACAGACTCAAACTCAAACAGCCGCCTCGCCCGGGCCGCCCGCACTCACGGTGCGCATCACCGCCGACCGCCGTAGCGCGGCCGGCGGCGGGTCGTATTTTTCGGCCACCGCTTATGGCACGGAAGACTTACCTCTCCCTAATCCGCGCTTTATTTGGAATTTCGGCGACGGCACTGCGGGCGAGGGCGCGCGCGCGTTCCATACCTACGCGTACCCGGGCAAGTACGCCGTGTCGGCCACCGCCGCATACAACTACTCTTCCGGAATGGCGCGCACGGTCGTCGAGGCCGTCGGCGCCGCGGTGTCGCTCGAGGCAGAAGGGGACGGCTCGCTCTTACTCCGCAACAACTCCCCGCAAGATGCCAACGTCGGGCTGTGGACGCTTGTAGACGCCGGCAAGAGCTACATTATCCCCGGGGATACTATTATTCTTGCGGGCGAGGGCGTACGGTTTGCCGCTTCGATTACAAACCTGCCCGGCTCTCCGTCTGCCGTACTTTTGTACCCCAACAACGCGCCCGCGGCCGCCGCTTCTGTGGCAAAAGAATCTCCTCTGCGCGGGGAGCGCATCATCAAGGACAAGGTGTCTGCGGCTCCGCCAAAACCGCCTGAAAGTGCTGCCGGAGAGGTGCTGGGTGAGAGCACCTCCTCGGCCCCCGCTACACAGAACGGAGGCAGCCCCTTGGCGCTCTGGGGCTCTCTAGCCGCTTTGGGGGGCCTTTTGGTGGCCGGGGGTGCAGGCGCCCATTACTTACGCCGGCCCGCTGTAAAAGGGGAAACTTCGCCCACCGCCGAGGAGTTTGATATTGTTGATTGAAATGAATACCGATTGGGACATACGCGGCAAGACCGTGCTCATTACCGGCGCCACCGATGGCATCGGCAAGGAGGCCGCCCTGCAGCTCGCAAAGCTCGGCGCGCGTATTGTGTTTACCGCGCGCACCAAGGAGAAAGCTGAGGCTCTCAAAGCGGATATAGTGGCCAGTGGCGGCAAAGCCGAGTACTTGCTGTGCGATTTAGCTTCGTTTTCCTCTATTAAAAATTGTGTTATTGAGTTCCTGAAGTCGCACGATGCGCTGCATGTGCTGATACACAACGCGGGTGTCATGCCTCCGCGACGGGAGGAGTCGAAGGACGGAATAGAGCTCAATATGGCGGTCAATTATTTTGCGCCCGCGCTTCTTACCGAAATGCTGCTGCCGCTTTTGCGCCGCTCAACCCCCTCGCGCATCATCAATGTCGCTTCGACCCTGCACAAGGAAGGGGATATTAATCCCGATAATTTGCGAGGCGCAGGACCGTATGATATATACCGGGCATACGCGGCTTCCAAGCTCGCGCTCGTCATGTATACCTGCCGCTTACGGGAATCTTTGCGCGGGAGCGGTATTGCGGCGGTCGCGGTGCATCCCGGGTGGATTAACACAAAACTCGCCCTAGGGGCTCTTAGCAGAAGCGGTCTGGCCGCCCGGATACTTCTGCCGCTGATGAGGATGCACCCGCCCTCTTATGGCGCGGAACCGGTAACGCGGCTCGCCGTCCAAAAACCGGCGCCGGACGGCATTTATTTTGAGCGCGATAAGGAAGCAACACCCTCGCCAAAGACGAAAGACGCCGCGCTTGTGGCGCGGCTGTGGGACAGCACAAAGGAAATTCTCTCCCCGTATCTATAGCTGGATTGGAACGTTTTTTTCGAGTTGCGCCGTGTACGCCTGATAGGTGCGCTCGAGCGCGTCCTGCATAGAGACGCGCGGACTCCACTGCAAATCCTGTTTGGTGTTCTCGATATACGGGGTGCGGTTTTGCACATCTTGGTACCCGTCGCCGTAGTGGTTCTGCGAAGAAATATCCACTATTTTTACTTTATGCGCCTGCTCCTTAAAGTGCGGATACGACGGCGCAAGCGCGAGCAACATTTCGGCAAGCTCGCGTATAGAGTGGTTATTTTCCGGATTGCCGATATTGTAGATTTTGCTTGAAGCGATGCCGTTTTTATTTTCGATA
>JBBUFU010000092.1:0-1515 GCA_038056365.1 Patescibacteria group bacterium | reverse complement strand
GATCGGTGTACTCGACCATTATTTTTTTCCCTGTATAGAGCTGTGGAATTTTTTGTTCTTTTGGTATCAACTCCTCGCGCGAAAGGAAGAAATTTATAAACTTGCCGACTACTTCTACTTTTTCCACACCCTCTATTGACAGTTTTGCCGCCAGTGCGGCGGGGTCGATTTTTGCCACGAGCGCGGCGTTGGTCGAATAGTCGCCATGCTGCAGCGCGCGCGGCCGCTCGACGACAAAAGGAATGTCCGCTCCTAAAGCCTCCCTAATTGCTTTTTCTATACTTTCTTTCATGCAGAATTACACTAACATTTACAACGTTTTTTGGGAAAGCGCGGGAGCACCGGATGAGTCGACCGCCGTAAACGATATCCGTCCGATAAGCGCCCCGCCGGCGGTCTCCACGTTACAACGCCACTCTCCGGGCGAAATGGCGGTTTTGACGGTAAAGCCGCGGTACCCCTCCTCCCGCCCGCCGGAAATAGGAAAGGAGACCCGTGCGCGCACCTCCCACTCCCCTGTCTGCGGATTCTTATACTCCCACTTGTGATAAATCGGCGCCTCCAGGTCTGCCGGCGCAAACACCGACGAAAAACAAAACGCGCTGCGACTACTGTTCAGTAGGTATGTCTGCGATGTGTCTCGCCAAAACTGATACCACTTCGCCGGCTCATACATCGCCAGATAGGTGCCGTCCGAGTGCCGTAACACCGAGTGATACACGCCGAGGTCGCGCATCGCGAGCGGCACCGGCGGTATGACATTGAGAAAATAAAGAACGTTAAACGCCACAAAAATTCCGGCGATGATAAGCGACACTTCTCTGAGCTTATTGGTGTCGGTACCGCGGAAGACGGCGAGAAACAATATATACAAAAAGATGCCGAAAAACAGAAGGCTTATAACTCCGCTCAGCAGCATCGTGCCTACGCCGACCGAGTGGGTGATATATATCGGCACCGCCACAAGAGCGTAACTGAGCATCAAAAAGTAATACACGCCGACGTTAAAACGCAGGAGCGAGTACCGGCTGCGGAAGTACTCGTTGCCGAAGACAACAAGCACCAACACGGCGATAAACACCGCGCTGCCAGCCAGCGTACCGCTGTGTCCGTAGAGTACGAGCAGATTTGACGCCAAACCTCCGAAGCAGAACTGAAGCACCAGCAAGAGCAGAAAAGGTTCGGCGTCGTCCTTGCGGCGGCGTTCGTGCAGGTTGATGATAATGATGAACGCTCCGGCGACAAACAAGTACGACAGCAGGAGCAGGTTGTTGGCGACGCTGTCGGGCCGGTCGGCTATCCACAGATCAAAAACAAAACCAAGTAACAGGGCCCCCACCCCGAAGCGGTGCTCGTTCCTCTGCCAAAATAAAAACGCCTTATGCCCTAGTTGCATAGGGTTATTGTAGCAAACAGAAGCCCCGCCTTTTCTCTTGCGAGAGAAGTGCGGGGCTCGGCAGTCGTGGGTCCGGCAAAGGTTCTTCTTGCGACGGAAGGAGCATCACCGGCCTATCA
>JBBUFU010000091.1:0-1992 GCA_038056365.1 Patescibacteria group bacterium | reverse complement strand
ACCACGGTGGTTAAATCTCAGCTCGCCCCGCAGGACTTAAAGCAAATCGGGAGAGAAATCATGGGGGCACGGCGCTATTACCTCCAGCAATTTAACCCCGGCAAAACTCTCCACCCCTCCTTTCGATCAAAACTCTCGTACGACCGCGGAGAGCTGGAGTCTTTTGTTCGCGACCTCAATGCCTATGTCGACCATTGCGAAATCAGAGCCTAAGAGGATATACCTCGACCACGCGGCGGCCACGCCGCTTTCGGCGTGTGCGGCCGCCGCCATGGACGCCGTGCGCGGCCGGTTTGGCAACCCGTCTTCGATGCACAAAGAGGGCCGCACCGCCGCGCAGGTGCTCCAAAGCGCCCGCGAGCGTATCGCCCGGGTGCTCGGCGCCGCGCCGGGAGAAATTATTTTTACCGGCTCGGGGAGTGAGTCCGACGCGCTTGCGGTTATCGGCGCGGCGCGGGCTCTACGCTCGCGCGGTAAGCATGTCGTCGTGTCTTCAGTCGAACACAAAGCGGTGCTCAAGAGCGCACAACTGCTTGCGCAAGAAGGTTTTGAAATAAGTTACGTGCGGCCCGATAGTTCGGGCAGGGTAGACCCGGCGGCGGTTGCTCGCTTGGTGCGCGACGACACCACCTTAGTGTCGGTGATGTACGCCAACAACGAGATAGGCACCGTCCAGCCGGTGGCCGAAATCGCCGCGCTCCTACGCGCCCGGCCGGGCGGCATGCGGCCGCTTTTGCATACCGACGCCTGCCAGGCGTCGGGGCAGTTGCCGCTTAGCGTTGCCGCGCTCGGCGTCGACCTCATGAGTATCAACGCATCAAAGACCTACGGCCCCAAAGGCATCGGAGCGCTCTACGCGCGCCGCGGCGTCGCGCTTGTGCCGCTTATCCCCGGCGAGCAGGAGCAGCAGTTGCGCGGAGGCACCGAGTCGGTGGTGCTTGCGGCGGGCTTTGCCGCGGCGCTCGAAGAGGCCGAAAGTTTGCGCGCGGCAGAAGTGCCGCGCCTCGCGCACCTGCGCGATCTTTTACTCGAAGAAATAAAAAAAGAGGTGCAGGACCTTGTCGTCAACGGCGGCATGGCCGAGCGGCTTGCCGGCAACCTGCACGTCTCGGTGCCGAACATAGAGGGCGAATCGATTTTGTTGATGCTCGACGCGGCGGGCATCGCCTGCGCCACCGGCTCGGCCTGCAACTCTTTCGACCTTGAGCCGTCGCATGTGCTCCTGGCGGTCGGGGGCGAGGCCGCGCTTGCGCACGGGAGCATCCGCCTGACGCTCGGACGAAGCACCGCAGAGGCAGAGGTGCGCCGCACCGCGCGCGAGCTCGGCCGCATTGTCCGCACGCTTAAAAGTTTTTCGGCGCTTACCGTGCCCGCATTAAAAATATGAATACCAACCCCGTCCCTTGGGCCTATAGCGACATAGTCAAAGACCACTTTTTTAATCCGCGCAATGTACTGAAAGACGGCGAGGATTTTAAAGCGGACGGCACCGGCGTGGTGGGGAGCCCCGCCTGCGGGGACGTGATGCTTTTTGCGGTCGCCGTCGACCCTGCCACCAAACGCATCAGTGCTTGCCGTTGGCGCACGTTCGGCTGTGCCTCCGCGATAGCCTCAACCTCGATGTTGTCGTGCATGGTGCTTGAAGGGGGAGGCATGACGCTCGAGCGCGCCAAGCGCGTAAAGCCCGAAGAGATTATCGAGAGGCTTGGCGGACTCCCGGACCGCAAGTATCACTGTTCGGTTTTGGGGCACCAGGCGCTTGCGCAGGCAGTCGAAGAATATGAACGCGCCCATGTCTGAGCAATACCGGCCGTACGTTATGGTGCGCCGTACCGAAGAGGCTCCCGGCGTCTCAACTTTCTTTTTGCGGCCGGCCTCGGGCGAGGGACCTCAGTTTGCCGCGGGCCAGTTCGTCAACATTTCTCTGCCCGGGCACACCGAAGCAAAGTAATACACCATCTAGAGCGCTCCCCAGGATAAAGAGTTAGCGGT
>JBBUFU010000090.1:0-7492 GCA_038056365.1 Patescibacteria group bacterium | reverse complement strand
TTAAGCAGGTCCCCTGTGATAAAGAGATTTCCGGTCTTTTTTGAACGCATGGTCTTAAAGTCAACCTCGGCGGGCGGTACGCCCCCGTCCGAGATTACCGCACGGTCAAAGCCCATAAGCCCCTCGATGGTAAGCGGGAGGCTCTTCAGCGTGCGGGCGATTATTTTGCGCTCTTCTTTTAAAATAGAGTGCACTTTTGTTTCGATAAGTTTCGGAGGTAAAAGCGTCAGGATGCCTTTGCTTGCGCCCTCGGGTACCAACAACCGCAAAACATTTTTGAGCGTCTTGTTTTTGTTGGCGTCAAATGTTTTGAGGATATGCCGCTCGAGCATGCCCGGGTCGAGCTTGGGGTACAGGTCGATAGCGGCGGTGACCGGGCCGGCCTGCAGTAGGTCGGCGACCGCGGTGGCGCTGTTAAGCACCAGCGGGCCCGAGATACCGAAGTGCGTGCACAATAGTTTTCCTTCTTTGCTGAAGGCCCTGCCTGCCGGCAGGCAGGTTTTTTGACTCCCGGTAAAAAAAGTGATTTTTATGTTGGGGAGTGCAATGCCCTTAAGCATTTTTATCCACGCGTCCGCAACACGCAGGGGCACGATAGTGGGCGTCGACGGCAATACGGTATGGCCGAGACTCTTTAGCCAGGCAAACCCCTCTCCGGTCGAACCGGTTTCGGGGTGCGACACGCCGCCGGTCGCAAAAATGAACTGTTTTGCCGTATATGTTTTGCTTCCGGATTGCACCGAAATAATTTCAGTGCCGTTACCGGCCACCCCGGTGACCGGCGAAGAAGTTTTTATAGTCACGCCGCCCGCCTGCGCGTACGCGCGCAGAGCCGCCACCACATCGGCGGCCTTTTGTGTTTTGGGGAAGACGCGTTTGTTGGCCTCAACGACAAGCGGCAGGCCGCGCGACTCAAAAAAACTAAACGTGTCTTTGACCCCGAACTGCGCAAAGAGCGAGTACAAAAATTGTTCGGCCTTGCCGTAGGCCTTAAGCAGTACACGCTCATCGTACTCGGCGTTGGTGATGTTACAACGTCCGCCGCCCGAGATGGCGAGCTTGGCGCCGAGTGTTTTATTTTTTTCAAGCAGCAACACGCGCGCGCCCAGCTCGGCCGCGCGCCCCGCCGCCATAAGCCCCGACGCTCCGCCGCCCACCACCACCAGGTCGTACATGCGGCCGATTGTACCCTAATTAGGATTTTTGCGGGGCAAAGTGCGTGCCAGCTCCCCGGCCGTCTACTACGGCCTGAAGAATGTTTTCGTTTTTGCCGTTGACTATGTGCACGGATATCCCCCTCTGCGACAATTCTTTTGCCACCGCAAACTTCGAGGCCATCCCGCCGCGGCCGTTGGTCGACTTGTCGGGGTTTATATAGCCCGCCACAACCTCGCGGTTGGAGTTGTTTACCTCGGCAACGGTCGCGCCGGCGTTGTCCAAAATACCTTCGGTGCCGGTCAAAATTACCAGACTGTCGGCTTTGAGCTGGCCGGCGACCAGGCCCGCAAGTTCGTCGTTGTCGGTAAACAGGAGCTCGGTGGTGGCGACCACGTCGTTTTCGTTGACCACCGGCACCACGTTGTCGAGCAGCAGTCCCTCAAAACAATTTTGCATGTTGCGGTAATGTTGCTCGTCGCGAAAATCCTCTTTGGTGGCCAACACTTGCGCGCAGTGATATCCGTGCGCGCCAAAGAGCTCAGAATACGTGTTCATGAGCTTTACCTGGCCGACTGCGGCGAATACTTGTTTTTGCACGATGTCGGATTTTATATCCTGTAGAGAAATCAGACTTTTGCCGGCGCCCACCGCGCCCGAGGTAACCAGCACAACCTGTATCCCCTGTTTACGCAGCCGCACCACCTGCCCGACCAGGTCGGCCAAAAATTCTACGTCGAGCGTGCCGTCCTGTCGGGAGAGAACTTTGGTACCTATCTTAACCACCACTCGCCTCATTGTTTTTTTGAAAAATCGGCCCACAGAGACAAAACGCCGAGCGCAAGAAAAAGCGCCGCCTCGAGCCAGTTGCCTTTTTGGACAGCCTCAATGAGCGCGATGCCGAAGAAAATAATAAATACCGCAAAGTTAGCAAGTGATACATTTTTCATACTGCAAGTATACTCCTTAGATTTTTACTGAGACATGGATTGTATCAAGCTCAGTTTCTTTTGTCGTGGCCAGCTTTTTATTTGTGCCTCCCTCTTTAGGGCAGACGACCGGTCGGGGTGGGATTCGGAGTACACAATTTTTACCGCCTGCTTCGAACTCGTGTAATGCCCGCCCTCGCCGTTTTGGTGTTGAGCAAAGCGTCGTTTGAGGTCGTTCGTAATCCCGGTGTACAGAGACCTGTCTTTGCACTCAATAAGATAGACGAAATACATAAAAGCGTTCGACTATTGTAGCAAAAGGAAAGGCCGCCTTTAGATAACAAAGGCGATGGTGAGAGCGATAGCGGTGATGACCGCGAAGGCCCCGAGCGTTTTGGTGAAGAGCCCCACCGCCTCGCGTTTTTGCCCTTCCAGGTACATCTGAACGGGCTGGAAGAAAAAGAGGTAGCCCATAAAGGCGACCGAGAAGACGAGCAGGCTCAGCATGGCCATCGGCGCAAAGATAGTGTCCGGCTTGTCTCTGACGTAGGCGGGGCCGTAGGTAACAAGGAGCACGATGAAAACGATATAAAGTCCGGCCAAAAGCGCATTGAAATAGGGGTTCTTGCTCATATATTTTATAACTTTTTTGCTGCTTTAAAGTTCCCTTTACGGATAGTTTCTCCCGTCTCCAGATATTGGAATCTTCTCTCCCAGGTATTTTGGCTTTGTATGAAAGACGAGGTCGAGCACGGCCTTCTCGTCGGCAAACACTTCGCGGATGTAGTTGTTTAAAAGGTAGTGGCCGGCGTCCGCGTTTACTCCGTACGCCTCCACCCCCAGTTGGCGTGCGATAAAAACGGCGCGGGGCAAGTGAAACGACTGCGTAGCAATGAGCACGGAGGAAACGCCAAAAATGTCGCGCGCACGGTACATAGTGCTGTAGGTGTCAAAACCCGCGTGGTCAAGAAAAATATCCCGGTCCGGAACGCCCTTGCTTATAAGATACAGGCGGACGGGATTTACCTCGTTGTGACTCACCGTGCTGTTGTCGCCGGAGACGAGAATTTTCGATACTTTTTTTGCTTCATACAATTTAAAAGCCATTTCAGCGCGGTCGACAAACACCGGAGAAAGCGAACGGTCCGTTAAAATAGCCGCACCCGGTATGAGCGCCACCTCGGCGACGGGAGCGTCGGCAACCGTGTTGTATATATACGCTCTTGTCGAAATATGCACTACCAGATTAACCACAAAAATGGCGGCGACCAAAAGTCCAAAGGCAACCCAACCCCACAGGAGTATGCGCTTAATCCAAAGAGGGCTGGGCAGTTTATTTTCTTCCATAATTTGCTGGGGGGGAAGGAGTCGGACCTTCATAAACAGCTTCAAAGGCTGCTGTCCTACCGTTAGACGACCCCCCAATATTGTTGAGAATACCACATTTATCTGCCGCAAAACAATCCACAATACACCAACAAACTCAAGTATGTTAGTATGTGGTTATGGACAAAACAAAAACGCCCCGGCAAATGGAGCGACATTTAAAAGGAATTGCCAACCACCGCCGCATCCAAATACTTATGCTTATTGCGGCCCACGGCGGCCTTACACTCGATGATATTGTAAAAACAGTTGACGCCAATGAAAAAACGGTTGGCGAACATACCCGCCGCCTCGCCCAGGCGGGACTGGTTAACAAAAACTATCGCGGCAAATTTGTTGAACACACCCTTTCGCCTTACGGCAAGCTCTTCGTAAAATTCCTTAAATCGTTTCAGCAATATTAGCTGTTACAATATA
Source organism: Patescibacteria group bacterium (assembly GCA_038056365.1). Taxonomy (GTDB): domain Bacteria; phylum Patescibacteriota; class Minisyncoccia; order Phycocordibacterales; family SBAW01; genus GWA1-54-10. The sequence continues at coordinate 3,605 of JBBUFU010000090.1, read as the reverse complement.
CTTACAAACTCAAGTATGTTGGTATGTTGTATAAAAAATAAGTAGACTGCACGGCTAACCAAGCGCGCGGTACAGTGCAAGCTCAAGCGGCAACTGTGGGAGCGGGGCGCGCGGGGTTTCTATGAGCGCGGTTATCAGCTCGGCAAGCAGGGCCGCGTTTATATGCGCACCGTCTTTGCCGGCCAACTGTTTTAAAACCGCCAAGTCGTCGGGGCTAAACTGCTCGGCCAACTCTCCCTCCATCTTCGGGGCAACGCGCAACAGCAACACCCCGCGCGCTTTGGTAACGCTAAGGAGCACAAACACGCGCGGGTCGGCGCCCGCGGCGAGCACGGTATGAAAAGTCTGCAGTGCCGCGGCGATGTCTTTGGCGGCAAGTGCGCGCAAAAACTCGTTGACCGTGCCCCCTTGCGGCGCCCCGACCACCTTGGCCACCTCGGCTTCGGTCAGTTGTTTGTCGGGCGATACGGTAAGCACCTTTTGCAAAATCCCAAGAGTGTCGCGAAACGAGCCGTCCCCCATCAGCGCAATCAGCTCCGCCCCCGCCGGCGCTAAATTCGCGCCCTCTTTTTTGGCGACGTCGAGCGCCAACTTTTTCAGCGTATCGTGCGACGGCTTTTTAAAATTAAACACCTGACAGCGCGACTGGATAGTCTCGGGCACACGGTCGAGCTCGGTCGTGGCGAGCACAAAGATAGCGTGCGCCGGCGGCTCCTCGAGAGTCTTTAAAAACGCGCCCCACGCGTCTTTGGTCAGGGCGTGCGCCTCATCGATGATATAAAACTTGTACTCCGAGCTGAACGGCAGCGTGTTGACGCCCTCGCGCAGCTCGCGTATCTCTTCTATCCCGCGATTGCTCGCGGCATCCATTTCGTAAATATCTTCCTCGTGCGTGCCGAGCGCGTGCGCCAAAATCCGCGCCATCGAAGTTTTGCCTGTGCCCCGCGAGCCCGCAAACAGGTATGCGTGGCTTATTTTGCCCTGCTTAACCGCCGCCTCTAATACAGCAACTATCGTCTCCTGCCCGCGCACGTCGGCAAAGGTGTGCGGCCGGTACGTGCGATACAAAGCCATAGCCGTGCGCTCAGCAGTAACCTTCTTAGCCATGAGGTTAGTATACCGAAAAGAAAGACGCCCGTCTCAGAGACGGGCGTGTGCGTTTATTTCGCGGAGTACTTCACCAACTCCAAGAAAGCGGACCTTTTTGCAACCGAAAACTTCATCGGCAAAACGGTAGGAGTCTTCGTAGAAGAAGGGCTGCACAAGCTGTTCAAAGTAGAGCGTGCAGGTGGCACCGCGCATCTCGGGCGTCTCGCTCCAGTCTGCCCTCCAGAGACTGAAAGAGGCAAACGTAGTCCAGCCTCCTTTGTGAACATCCATCCGCAGGAAACGCTCAACCCAGTTCCCGACAGGCATATGCTGAGCGATACTCCTGCCGCTGACTTCGACCGAAAAGAGGTCCATAAGCGTCGGCCCCTTTTCGAGCGTCAGTTGGCGCTCTACCTCGTCGTGATACCCCCACGGATGGTGCATGCCGCGGAATCGATACGGCCGTACCCATCCCTTCCATCGCGCGTGATGAGCCTCGAGTTTCGATGCGAGAGACTGCATGAAGGAAAGAGCCTTAAGGGCCGCCTGCAGCTCCCCTTCTCCACGTAAGGTTGTCATTGGTTTTCCTCACTTTTTCGACGTACTCTACCGACTGTTATAGCCTGTCTGGCACCTGATGTCCATGCGCGTGCAAAAATTTCTCAATCAACTTTTCAACCTCCCCCGCGTTTTCCGCCTCCATCAACTTCATGCGCAGCTCTTTGGCGCCGGCAAACCCTTCGACATAGGCCTTGAAGTGCTTTTTCATAATCGCAAAGCTTTTGACGTCGCCCAGCAGTTCTTCAAACAACTTTGTATGTTCAACAAGAGTGCGGAGGCGGAATTGTACGGACAAATAGTCTGGTTGAGCGAAGCGACCCGAGGACTTTTGGCCGGGCAATTCCGCTTCCGCAAACAACCACGGACGGCCAAAGATGGCGCGGCCCAGCATTACGCCGTCGGCACCGGTTTCTTTTGCTTTTTGTTTTGCATCCTCCAAGTCTTTAACATCGCCGTTGCCGACAATAAGGGTGTCGCTCTTTAACTCATTGCGGATTGCGACCGCGCGCGCGACGCGCTCCCATCGCGCGGGCACCTTGGACATCTCTTTGCGCGTGCGGGCGTGTACGACCACCACAGCGGGCTTAGCCTCGAGCAGGGCCGGCAGCCAGTCGTCCAAAATATCTTTGTTGTACCCGAGCCGCGTTTTAACCGATACCGGCAAGTTAGGCGCGCCGCGCTTGGCCGCCGCAATAAGCTCCTGCGCAAGTTTAGGCTTTAAAATCAGCTCCGCGCCCGCGCCTTGGTTGTTGACCGGACTGGCCGGACATCCCATGTTGATATCCACACCGTCAAAACCGAGCTCCTGTGCAAGCGCCGCGGCCCTCTCCATATGCTCGGGCTTAGAAGTAAAAAATTGCGCCACTATCGGCCGTTCGGCCTCGGCATATAAAAGGTCGCGCATCAGCTTCTGCCTGCCCTCTTCGTTTGCCAGGCAAAGCCCGTCGGCCGAAACGAACTCGGTCCACATCACAAACGGGGAAGGTTTAGAATATTTGGCGATAACACGCCGAAAGGCCGCGTCGGTCACGTCCGCCAGCGGTGCAAGCGCAAAAAACGGCTTCGGAAGGTCTGCCCAGAAGTTCTTCATTACTTTAATTTGTAGTACAGTTTGTCCCCAAAACGCAAATCAAGGTACTCGAAGTCGGCGGGCATCTTGCCCTTAAACACCTCCGAGCCAAGCGCCAAGCTAAAACGCTCAAACACATCCCCGCCGTCATCTTTGAGATTGAATATGAGCAAAAAGTTTTTCTTAAAATATACCTGCGTGTCGTTATTTTGGTCCACTGCAACGAGCCCCACCGGGTCGTCGGGGAGCTTTTGCGCAAACGCCGCCACCAAAGCCGTCAGCGACTGAAACTGCTGCGGCGTTATAAATTGCCGCACACCACTCTGCGGGGTGGTCGTAGCCGGCCCCTGGTACGTCGTGTAGACCGGTGCGCTAAAGGTAGGCGCCGGCGCGTAAACTAATCCCTGTTCGTCCATATAAAAACAACTTGTATCACACCATAGCGCCACCGGCTCGCGCTCGACGACTTTGATAATCACCGTGTGAAAATCCTGTGCGTGTACGTCTACCGTACGCAGGGTTGGGTACTGTTTGAGCAGGACCTGCACAATGGCGCGGCGCGGATATAAAAAGATATTATTCCGGGCAAAGAGCCCCGCATACGCACCGGCGATTTCTTTTTGCGCGTACTGCAGGATAGTGCTCGAAGCCACGGTATGTGCGTCGACGACTTGCACGGCCGTTATCCGCAAAAACGGCGCCTTCGACAACCACACTAGCGTACCGCAAATCACAAACAACAAAAAAACAAATAACAAACCGAGCAACACGCGCCGCCTGCGGCGGCGCTTGCGCAATCCCGACTGAGGCAAATCAACCCGGGTCATCGCTCTATTATATAGCTGCCTTTTCTATTTTCTCTTTGCCGCCCATAAACGGGCGCAGG
>JBBUFU010000089.1:0-1495 GCA_038056365.1 Patescibacteria group bacterium | reverse complement strand
CGAGATCCAGTTTGAGGGTCAGACCAAGGGCAAACTCGGCTCGGTCGAGGCACGCGGCGCGGTCGAAACCGTTTTCAGCGAAGGCTTTAACACATTTCTTGAGGAGAACCCCGAGGACGCCCGCGCCATAATCGGCAAGGCTGTTTTGGCACTCAAGGCCCGCAAGGCGGCCAAGGCCGCCAAAGACTCGGTCCTGCGCAAGGGCGCGATGGAGGGCTTTGGCCTGCCGGGCAAGCTAGCCGACTGCCAGAGCAAAGACCCGGCTGAAAGCGAGCTGTTTATCGTCGAGGGAGACTCGGCAGGCGGCTCGGCCAAGCAGGGCCGCGACCGCCGCACGCAGGCGATACTGCCCCTGCGCGGCAAGATACTCAACGTCGAACGCGCGCGGCTGGACAAAATGCTGGCGAGCCAGTCGATTAAGGACCTCATTCTAGGGCTCGGCACCGCCATCGGCGACATTTTTGACATCACTAAACTGCGCTACCACAAGATAATCATCGCGACCGACGCCGACGTGGACGGCGCGCACATCCGCACCCTGCTCCTGACGCTCTTCTTCCGTCACTTTAAGCCGGTCATCGAGGGCGGCTACCTCTACATCGCCCAGCCGCCGCTGTATAAAATAAAAAAAGGCAAAGAGATTACCTACGCTTACAACGACGAGGAGAAAAATAAAATCGTCGGCAAGGACGCGGTCGTAGAGGAGGACAACACCGACCCCGAGGCGCCGATAGATCTTGATGCAACCCCGACGCCCGAAGGGGTCGGGACCCCGACTTCGGGCAAAGCCCGGACGTCGGGGAAAGTTTCCATCCAGCGCTACAAGGGCTTGGGAGAAATGAACCCCGAGGAGCTGTGGGAGACGACGATGAACCCGGACAACCGCGTACTCAAGTTGGTCAACATCGAAGACGCGCAAGACGCCGACAATGTGTTTGATATTTTGATGGGCGAGGACGTATCATCCCGCAAGTCATTTATCCAATCAAATGCGAAGTTAGCGAACTTAGACATTTAAAACGCGACCGAGCGACGGCGAGGAAGTGCCGAAATATAGCAATCTATTTCGGCCCAAACTCGCCAACCTGGATATTTAAACAGTGCCCCAAACGTGAATAAAACCGACTATAGTTGGAATTATTCACGTTTGTCCTAACAAATAAAAAACCCGCGGTTAGGCGGGGTTTATGTTGATCATTGCCGGGTAACAAAGGACTCCGTTCTCGCGATACAGGCCGCGGAAGCTAAAGCTAAGATTTGCCTGGGCGCCGATCCACATCGCATCCATGACCTCGAGCCAGCAGTCGTCGAAAAGATTAGTCCTTAACAACAGCGAGATGCAGAAGTCCCGCGGATGCTCGCGGCTGACGTTGCGGATGACTGCCCACAAGTCACCATCATAGTTAAAGCGCAGACGCTCTTGCATCACCCAGCGGATGCGGTCGCTGAGGACCTCAAGTACGCCGCCGGCTTCTTGCATAGATTTTTCATCCGC
>JBBUFU010000088.1:0-4186 GCA_038056365.1 Patescibacteria group bacterium | reverse complement strand
CGGCGGCCAGGTCGGCCGTCTCGCGGTCGGCGCCCAAGTCTATCATCACGACGTGTGGGTCTTGCCGCAGTACCGCGCGCAGGGCCGCGGCCGCGGTAAAGCCCGCCTGCGGATTAATTTCGGTTTGTGCGACATACGGCAGGCGCATGGCCGCTTTTTCCTCTACGCTCGCGAGTAGGCGTTCGGGAGTGTTGAGCATGTCGAGGAGCGTGTATAAAAGCGTCGTGCGACCCGAGCCGCTCGCCCCGCACACCAGCACCAACCCCTTGCCCGCATACAAAGCCCTACGCACTGCCGCGGCACCCGCGCCGTGGAGCCCGAGCCCCTCGAGCGTAAAGCCCCGCCTGCCGGCGGGCAGGCTTTGCGAAGAGTCCTCGCGCAAGAGGTACAGCACCACCCGCTCGCCCCATGCTAGCGGTATAGACGACACGCGCACTGCCGTGGTTACCCCCGATCCGAGGTCAATCTTAAAGCGCCCCTCTTGCGGCAATGTTTTGGAGCCTATGTTGGCGAGCGAACGGACGGCGGAGATAATGCCGGATGCGACCGCGGGGAGCGTCATCGCCTCGCGCAAGGTGCGGCCGTGGCGGTAGCGCACGACAACGCCGTGCGCGCCGGCCTCGATATGCGCCTCGTCCGCGCGCTGTATGTCGGCGTGCCGCAGAAGGGCCTCGAGCAGTTTGTGCGGGTTGGACGTCTGCTGGAGGAGCCCCCCGAACTTTTCTTTGAGCGTTTTTTGGTACAAAACGAGCGCGCGACGCAAGGAGTCACGCGTGGTGAGCCGGGGCACGAGCTTTTTGTGCAACTGCGAGCGCAGGGGCTCGAGCGCCTCGAGGTCCTTGAGGTCGAGGAGCGCCACCTCGAGCGTGTCGCCGCTCTCTTTGTAAGCAACCAAATTGTGTGCGCGGCACAGGGGCTCGGGTAGCAGTTGCAGGGCCTCTACCGAAATGTCCCCGCGCTCCAGCGTGACAAACGGTACCCCAAGGTCATGCGCGAGCGCATGACGCCGCCCGTCATCGCTCAACTGTTCGCTTTGCAACCACCCTATCTGCCGTTCCATTGCCTCCATTATATAGTGCAAAAGAAAAACACCGCCTGTGGGGCGGCATTAGCAGAGGTATACCAGGGCCTTGAAGTTCGGCCCGCGGTTGTAGGTGACGGGGGTGATGCCCCAACGGACTTCCCCGCCGAACCGCACCAGGTAAAAGGTGCAGGCAGCCCCGTGCGGATTGAGGATTCTCAATCCGTCGACGGCAAACGAGCTGACCTTCGCCCCGGTGTGCGGCAGAGTCTCCTCGTGCCGCTCCCACAGCCGCTCTGGTATCTCGTTCCGGTTCTGCCACAACGTCAGCAAAGCGCGGCCACCCAGACGGATGTAGTTCCGGTTGCGGATACGCAGAGACTCTTTTGCCGACAGCGGCTCGGCCAGCACCAGCCGCCCCAACTCGATTTCTTTGAGCCTCCTGTTGTGGCGGTCTTCGGAGTCAAACCGGTATGTGTAGTCGAGCGCGTGCCAAAAGGGCGGCTTTTTGGCGGGGTCCCGCCGGGCGATGTCGAACGGCTCAGAAACGATTGGCCACATGGGGCATCTCCTATCTATTCGTCTGTCCGCACCTTACTCAAAATCCGGGTTCTTGACAACCTGTATATAGAGGAGTATTCTCAATGAGTCTGGAAACTGCCCTGAGGGGGCGGTTATTTTTTTACCAGCATTAAACAATAACCAACACCACTATGTTCGATTTGAAAGTAATAAACAGCGTGCTCGGCGAGCTTGAAGAGGAGCGCGGCATACCGCGCGAGAAAGTAATCGAGGCTATCGAGGCCGCATTGGCGACCGCGTACAAAAAAGAGTACGCCAAAAAAGGGCAGGTCATCCGCGCGCGCATCGACCTCAGCGCCGGCACCACCGAATTTCAACAGATAAAAATCGTCGTTGACGACTCGACCGTGCGCTTTGTGGACCCCGAAAAAGAGGCTGACGCCTCTCACGGGGCGGGCGAGACCGAACCAAGGCTAGATGCAGAAGGTAACCCGGTTGCCCCGCTCCCTATATTTAACGAAGAGCAGCACATCAAGCTCGAGGACGCCAAGTTTATCAAGCGCGACGCCAAAGTCGGCGAAGAGCTTATCTTCCCCCTCGAGTCTAAAGGCGACTACGGCCGCATTGCCGCGCAGACCGCCAAGCAGGTCATCATCCAAAAAATCCGCGAGGCCGAAAAAGTGTCGGTGGTCGCCGAGTACGGCGCGCGCCAGGGCGAAATCGTTTCGGGCACGGTGCAGCGCATGGAGCGCGGCAACATATACATCGACCTCGGGCGCGCCACCGGCATACTCCCCTACGACGAGCAGATACCGGGCGAGCGCTACCGCCAAGGAGAGCGCATCCGCGCGCTTCTCTACCAGGTGGAAGAGTCGCCCCGCGGCATCTACCTGCGCCTTTCGCGCGCCAACCCCAGCTTCCTCGCCAAGCTTTTCGAAATGGAGGTCCCCGAGGCCGCGCACGGCACGGTGGTCTTTAAATCGATTGCACGCGAGGCCGGCAGTCGCTCAAAGGTGGCGGTCGCCTCGACCGACCCGCACGTCGACCCGGTCGGCTCGCTCGTCGGCCAGCGCGGCGTGCGCGTGTCGACCGTCACGAGCGAGCTCGGCGGCGAAAAAATAGACATCATTGAGTGGAACGAGGACCCGAAAGCGTTTATACAAGAGGCGCTCTCCCCCGCGCGCATCCTCGAGGTCAAACTCGACGAAGAGGAGCACAAGGCGACCGTCCAGGTCGCCGACGATCAGCAGTCGCTGGCGATAGGCCGCGGCGGACAAAACGTGCGGCTTGCCGCCAAACTGACCGGCTGGCGCATAGACATCCAGTCCGTCGGCGGCCCCAAGGCGGCCGAGGCTGAGCCTGCCGCCGCGGCAGAAACCACTGCCGAGCAGGCAGAATAGGCTTACAAACAAGGTCTTTAGCCCCAAAAACTTGCGTTTTTGGGGCTTTGTGCTATAATGGACAGTAGTTTCCTTGAACCTTCGCAGGAGTTACCCATGCGTGGTCTGACCAAGTTTGCGACTATCGTTGCTGTCGGCCTGAGCCTTGGCGGTTGCATGACCGACAAGGAGGCCGCACAGGCGACGCCCGAGCAAAAGCGGGCCGACAAGAGTTGCGACACTACCAAGGCGGTGGCCGCCCTTCCTGGGCTCGTCTTCGGCCTCGGCGGCGCGTTCGTCACCTCTGCGGTCGGCGGCGCTCTCAATCCGGACTGTCGCAAGGTCCAGAGTCAGGCCTTCGTACAGCCGGACCACTTGCCGCCCCCGGGTCCCGCCACCGCGTGGGTCGACCCGGACAAAAAACCGCGCTGACCTGTTCGACATCGGGCGACCTCTCCAAACGTTTTGGAAAGGTCGCCCTTTTTGTTTTTTATGCTACACTCCTTTTTATATGAATCTGTGGCACGATGTACCGCTTGGCGATAACTCGCCCGAAGAAATAAACGTAATCATTGAGACTCCGGACGGGTCGAGTAATAAGTACGAGGTGGATAAAGAAACCGGGCTCATACGACTTGACCGCGCCAATTACTCGGGCATTCCTTTCCCCTTTAACTACGGCTTTGTCCCGCAGACCTACTGGCACGACGGGGATGCTATGGATGTGGTACTCCTCACCACCTTCCCGATACCGAGCGGTATCTTGGTACCAGCGCGTCCTGTGGCAATCATGGAGATGAACGATACCGGGGAAGATGACGCAAAAATTATCGCCGTGCCAGTTGAAGACAAGTGGTGGGACGACGTGCAAGATGCTAAGGACCTCAACCCGCACCTCACAAAAGAAATAAAGCACTTCTTTGAGTCCTACAAAGCGCTCAAAGGTAAACCGGCGGTCGTCAAGACCGGAGAATTTAAGGACCGCAAGGCCGCATACACCGCCATAGCAGAAGGCGTTGGTCTCTACCAAAAAAAATATGGACGAAAATAAAAAAGGCATCGGGCCTATCGCCGCGGCCATCATTGTCGTCATACTGCTCGCCATCGGCGGCGCTTACTTTTTTATCCAGGAGAAAGCCCGCTTTAATACACCGCCCATTGAAGAAAATTTGAACGCTTAAGAATTTAGTGCTACTATCTCGCGATGTCATTTAAAGAGTTAGCGGCAACCTTTGTGCGCAAAGAGTTGCCCGAGTCCGAAGTA
>JBBUFU010000087.1:2706-12571 GCA_038056365.1 Patescibacteria group bacterium | reverse complement strand
GATACCGAGTGCCCAGTCGAGCCCGATAGAGCCCGAGGGGATGACATCAACGTCGACTTTAGGCGCGGCGCCGAGCATCATGATAGCCTCGTCGCCGAACTTGGTCTTGATGTCGCGGATGGCGGCGTCGATGGCGGTATTGTCTTTGCCCGACCCGATAGTTTTTTCCGCTTTCTTTTCTTTGTGTTTGAGCGCCATATTTTTTAATTAAAAGTAACAAGTATCAGGTATCAAGTAACAGGGAAGTATCAAGTCTTTAAGTTTAAAAACTGATACTTTAAAACTTGTTTGACACTTGTCATTTGATACTTGCTACTTAACTTAGGGGACAATAATTAACAATGTTAAATGCGACCGATTTGCTTGCGCGCCGGCCAAACCGGTCCACTGCCGCAACGGTAAACACAGTATACCCCGCAGGCGGGGACAATGTTTCCACAAAATGTCCGGAGGCGTCGGTGTAGGCAGGGGCGTCGTTTATGGTCAAAAAAGATATATTCCGGGCCGTACCTTCGATGGTCACCAGGGCCGAGGAGGTCGCCGTGCCGTCCTTGGGCGAAGTGATAGTAATCTCCGGCCCCTCCAAAAGTTTGCGGGCCTCAAAAAGCCCGTAGCCGAGCACCAGCAGTACGGCGAGCGCGATTACGAAGCGGTTCATAGACTCTCGTCGCCGGGGGCGGGGGAGGTGCCGACGGGACCGCTTTTGTCCAAAATTTCGCGGGGCTTGGCGCCGTCGCCGGGGCCTATGACGCCGCGCTCCTCGAGCATGTCGACGATGCGTGCCGCGCGCGCGTAGCCTATGCGCAGTTTGCGCTGGAGGTAACTCGTTGACGCTTTGCCGGCTTCGAGCACGGCTACGCGCGCGGCTTGGTACATCTCGTCGTCGATGTCTTCGTCATCACCAAAGCCGCCACCGTTGCCGACGCTAGAGCCAAGACCCACGCCGTCGTCGCCGCGTTGCGGCGGCACGAGCTCGATAGGGAGCTCCGGCTCGTTGTGCTTGGCTATAAAGTCCACTATCTTTTTGACCTCATGCTCGCCGATAAATGCGCTCAGTAGGCGCACCGGCTTGTTCATGTCGGCGCTCAGGTACAGCATGTCGCCCGCGCCGAGCAGAGTCTCGGCGCCGCCCTGGTCGAGTATGGTACGCGAGTCGACCTGGCTGGCGACCTGCAGAGCGATGCGCGCGGGGATGTTGGCCTTGATGAGCCCGGTGATGACGTTGACGCTCGGCCGCTGGGTACTAAGCACCAGGTGGATGCCGACCGCGCGGCTCATCTGTGCCAGGCGCACGACCGCGGCCTCAAGCTCGCGGGGGAAGGTCGCCATGATGTCAGCCAACTCGTCGATAATAATGACGATAAACGGCATGGCTTCGGGCACGGTTTCTCCCTCCTCGAGCTTGCCGCCGCGGTTGCGCAGTTTTTCGAGCGCGGGGGTCAAAATATTTTGATGGTACGACTCGATGTCGCGGACCCGGGTTTCTTCAAGCAAATTGTAGCGCCGCTCCATTTCTTTGCCGGCCCAGCGCAGGGCGATGATGGCCTTTTTGGCGTCGGTGATAACGGGGGTCAAAAGGTGGGGGAGCGAGCGGTACAGGGTCAGCTCGACGCGCTTGGGGTCGACCATGATAAAGCGCAGTTGTTGGGGCCCGCATCGGTACAGCAAGGAGTTGATGAGCGTGTGGATGGCGACCGACTTGCCCGAGCCGGTCGCCCCGGCGATAAGCGCGTGCGGCATTTTAGAGAGGTTGCCGAACTTCGAGCCGCCGGCGATGTCTTTGCCCAAGGCGACCAGCAGGGCCGCGTGCGAGCCGCTGAACTCCGGCGCTTCGAGCAGAGAGCCGAGCCCCACGGTTACTTTGGCGCTGTTGGGGACCTCGATGCCCACCAAGCTTTTGCCGGGTATCGGCGCTTCGATACGCACCGAGGAGGCGCTCAGCGCGAGCTCAAGATTTTTTTGCAGGGTCAAAATTTTCTGCAGGCGCACCCCCTCGGCGGGCTTGACCGCATAGCGGGTCACCGACGGGCCGATAGATATCTCGTCGAGCTCGACCGTGATGCCGAAGTTCTGCAGGGTGCGCTTGATGATGTTGGCGTTGCCTTTGATGTCGCCGACGCCGGGGCGGCCTTTGTCGCGCTCAAGCAAGCTAAGCGGCGGAGGGGTGTACTGCCCGAGCAAAGACTTGAGCCGGTTGGCGTTGTTTTTGGTCGCCACCACCGGCACGGCAACCGGGGCCTCGTATACTTCTTCTCCAACCTCCTCTTCTTCGTACTGGTCGTTCTCGTCGTTTAAGTCGTTCTCGTTCGTCTCGAGACCGCTCATAGTTACTTCTTTGTTGGGGCGCAGGCGGTTAAAGAGATTTGCAATAAGACGGCCGGCGCTCACAAACGGCTCGAGGCTTATCCTGCCCTCGAGCAACAGGAGGAGCGAAATAATAGAAATGCCGCCAAGCAGTACCAGAGCGGCATAGATGTCAAAATATTTTACGGCGGGGGAGGCGATAAGGTTGCCCAAGAGTCCGCCGCGGTTTGACACCAGTTGTACAAAGCCGAGCCCCGCTATCAAAAACACCGCGCTCGACGCTATCTTAATGGTGGAGAACCCGCCCGACTCCTCGCGCAGAGCATTGCCCGCAAGCATAAAAAATAGCAGGGGAACCAGGAAATATCCGACGCCGAGCAATGCCGCAAACAGGCGATAGGCGTCCGAGCCGGCAATGCCCGCGGCGCCAAAGGCCGCCAGGGTCAAAAACAGGCCAATAATCACCAGCACCACCACCACAATAGCCCGCTTAGTCTCTCCCGGTATGCGCACGCCGGCTTTGCTGTTGGTACCTCTTTTGCGCGCCATAGTATAGCGAAATAATACCACGCTTGCGTTCTTTGGGAATCTGATATACTCAAAGACATCGAATGTCTTATTAAAGTCCTTATGAAATAAAAGACATTCAAAGACATTTTAAGGACACACTATGCCGGACAACAGCAAAAAATTCCACGAATTTGCCCTGAAATCAATCCTTTTTAAGGGTCGTTCTGACTGGTATTTTTGTTACCTCAAGACCGAAAAGATAGCCCACGTACTGTCTATTTTGTCCAACGGGGCGGGGGAGACGTTGACCGAAGTTGCACATCGGGCAGGCGAGGTGCCGCAAAACATAGCCTATCTCGCCGCCGGCGAAATGGACGCCGCCGCGCTTTTGGCCGACCTCTTTGGCCTACTCTCCGACCTCCGGGTCGCCACCACGCAAGGCCGCCTGCATAAAGAAACCGGGGCACTTTTGTGCCGCGAGTACGAAGAGGTGGCAGAAAGGCTGGTTGCCGGCTCGCACCCCTCCCCCTTTGTCACCCCCGAAGACTTTCGTATCAGCGCCCTGCCGGAGCTCGAAGGGCCGCTCGGCCACAGCCCACTTCATTTAAAGGACATAAAGGACACAACAAAAATGTCCAATAAAACTCAGTCCGAAAGAATGTCCTTAATACTGACTTTTATACAAAAACACAAGCAGGCCTCTATCAAAGATATAGCCGCGGTGGTCAAGGGCTGTAGCGAAAAGACTATCCAAAGGGAGCTCGGGGCCCTTATTGAGCGGGGCTTGGTGCGCAAGGTCGGGGAACGCCGGTGGAGCGTCTACCTGGCCGCTTGACCCGTTTTGGGCCTCTATATATAGTGGCTAGGTGGTACAAACACGAAAAGCCCTTAAACGGGGCTATTCCGTTGTCCACAGGGCGTTTTTGCTATACTGACTAGGCCCTCTATAATGGAGGCTAGGCCACAGGGACAGCCCTGCGGCGCGTTCGTTGACAATTTCATACTCCTGAATTCCTTATCCCTTCACGAAAGATTACGGCTGAAACTCCGTCAATACCTTGGCTACCAAAATCTAGTGGCTAGTCCCTAGTGGCTAGTTCCTAGTGTAGGTAGAGTTTGTGCATGTTCGATTACTCGTGATTACCAGTTAGTTAGTTCGATTTATTCGTTCGTATAATTATTATGACTATTACTCAGAGTTCTACTCGGCTTCTCGCCTTGACGCTCAGCGTCGCGGTAGTCGCGGTCACGTTCTTCGCGGTCCTTGCGACCCCGGCGCACGCGGCAGGCGTCTGCCCCAACACGTGGGTACGTCAGCTCCAGCTCGGCATGTCCGGCGCGGATGTGATGAAGCTCCAGCAATTCTTGAACACGAGCGCCGCAACGCAGGTTGCAGCCTCGGGTGCCGGTTCTCCGGGCAGTGAGACAAGCTACTTCGGTGGCTTGACCAAGGCCGCGGTCGTCAAGTTCCAAGCCGCTAACGGTATAGACACCGTCGGCCGCATGGGACCTCAGACCATGGCTAAGATCAACTCGCTCTGCACCGGCTCGACTCCGACTCCGACCCCTATTCCGGGCGGCCAGGTAACCGTCAGCGCTGCGGCGCAGCCGGTTAACAGCCTCGCGGTCGCGGGCGCCTCGCGTGTTCCGTTTACGACGTTTACGCTCACCAACAACAGCGCTGCTCCGGTGACGATAAACAGCGTGACGGTCCAGCGTACGGGCCTCGGCGTTGATGCGAACTTCAGCGGCGTCGTACTTTTGGATTCCAACGGTCTCCAGATCGGCAACGCAAAGACCTTCAACAGCAACCACCAGGCAAACATCGGCGACACGGGCTTTACGCTCGCGGCCGGTGCGTCCATGACCTTTACGGTCGCGGGCAACATGGCTAACTCCTCAACCGTACAAAGCGGCCAGGTCGTCAGCCTCCAGGTTGTTGCTATCAACAGCTCGGCGGTTATCTCCGGCTCGCTCCCTATCACGGGCGCGTCGCAGACCATCAACAACACCCTCACGCTCGGTTCGTTCTCGACCACGACCTCATCGGTCATCCCGAGGACCGGCACGGGCAAGACGCAGAATATCGGCGACACGGCGGTCCGCTTCTCGGGCCTCAAGTTCACCGCCGCTTCTGCCGAGGACCTCAAGCTCTACAGCGTCCGCTGGCGCCAGACAGGCTCCGCAAGCTCGGTTGACATCAGCAATGTCGTCACCGTCGCTAACGGCACCACCTATCCGACGACGGTTGACTCGACCGGCAAGTACTACACGACCGTGTTCCCGGGCGGGATTTCAATCCCGAAGGGCAACTCGATTGATGTATACGTGCAGGGCGACCTCATCGGCTCCAACTCGGCAAGCCGCACGGTCATCTTTACGATTGACCGCGCGACTGACGTCTACTTCGTAGGCCAGACTTACGGCTACGGCGTCGCGGATACGGTATACCCGAACTCCCAACCGTGGTACGCGGGCGACACGTTCACCATCAACGCCGGCACCGCCTCGACCATCAGCAAGTCAAATGCTTCTGCTGACGCGGCGCAGAACATCGCGGTTAACGTCCCGAACCAGCCCCTTGGCGGTTTCGTGACGAACTTCCTCGGCGAGCCGGTATCGGTCTCGGGCATGACCTTCTCGGTCGCTACCTCGACCGGCAACCCGGGCGTTCTTACGAGCGTCTCGATTGTTGACGAAAACGGCTCGGTCGTAGCGGGCCCTGTTGACGGCACTACCGGCACCTCGGGCCACACGCTTGTCTTCAGTGACACGATGACCTTCCCGACCGGTACGCACACGTACCATGTACGCGGCAAGGTTCCGACCACCTGGAGCAACGGCGCGACGGTCACGGTCACGGTCACTCCGACCAACTGGACCAACCCGACGGGCCAGGTCTCGGGCAACAGCATCACCATCAGCAACAGCGCCTTTGCGCTCAACCAGATGACGGTGCGCTCGGCAACCTCGAGCATCACGGTTGCTTCCAGCCCCACGGGCCAGAACATCGTAGCGGGCGTGCAGGGCTACACCTTTGCGAACATCCAGCTTGATGCTTCGCAATCGGGTGAAGATGTCCGCATGAGCTCGCTCCCGGTTGTCTACACCAGCTCCGGTACCACTCCGGACAACGACCTCAGTGGATGCCAGTTGTTTGACGGTGCGACCGCTCTCACGACCGGCTCGCGCGTTATCAACAGCACCGGTGCTACCACCGCTACGCTGTCGTTCAGCTTCGACAACTCGCTCACGATACCGAAGGGCACCGTTAAGAACATCTCGGTGGTCTGCAACGTCAGCTCCTCGGCGAGCTCCGGCGCTACGTACCAGTTCGGCATTGCCGCTTCTGGCTACACGGCGACGGGCGTAACTTCGGGCGTCTCCATCACTCCGTCTATCGCCGCGGCGGCGAACGGTGGTGCTATGGTCATCGCCTCGGGTTCGGCTACGGTCGCGGTTGACTCCAGCTCCCCGGCGTACGCTCTCAAGGCGGCCGGCGCGACTGGCGTCACGGCTTCGGTACTGAAGTTCCGCGCTACCAACGAGGCGCTTAACCTCACCAAGATTGGTCTCACCCTCGTCAACAGCGTCGGTGGCGCCAAGTCGCGCGGGGCGGCGGCCAACAGCGGCACGAACGGCGGCGTCGACGATGTCGTTCAGGCATACATCTACAACGGCGCAACGCTCGTCGGTACGGCTACCTTTACGGGTTCCAACCTCACCGCGACGTCAACTCTGACGACTCCGGTTGCTTTGGCCAAGGATGCGGACACGCTCCTCACGGTCAAGGTTGACTTGGCTAACATCAGCGTCAGTGCTTCGGGCGGCATCGGTGATGTCGTCAAGGTTGACCCGCTTAACTTCGAGGCTTCCGGCGTTTCGTCCGGCTCGACCATCACTGGTCCGACCGCGACAAACACCGTTGGCACAGGTGCGGCAGGCGTCCAGATGTACAAGAGCTACCCGACTCTTGCTCTCGTATCCAACCCGACGAATCCGCTCGGTACGGCTGCGGTGATCAAGAAGTTCAGCGTCACGGCTAACGCCGCCGGCCCGGTAGGTCTCTACCAGGTAGCGGTCACACTCGCGACCAGCTCTGCTAACGTCGCAAACCTCAAGCTCTTCGCTTACACCGACTCCAGCTTCTCGTCTCCGGCGAACGTCTCCGGCACGACGGCAGGCCAGTTCGGCGGCACAGCTCCGCTGTGGGGCTCGGCGACCGAGACCACGGGTCCGACGGTATCGTTCTTCCAGACGACACCGCTCCAGATCCCGACCGGTTCGACCTACTACTTCAGCCTCGTGGGTAACGTATCGGTTGTCGGTACGGCCACCAGCTGGACGGTCCAGGCGACCGTGCTTGGCGATGCAGCGACGACGACCAGCTTGGCGAACTACAACGTCAACACCGTCACCGCGGTCATCACGCACACGGGTCACATCACGGGAGTAGCTACCTCATCTTCGGCCAGCAAGTTCATCTGGTCTGACAATGCCACCACAACGGCGGCTGTCGACGATGTTGACTGGGCGAACGGGTACACCGTCCCGGGTCTCTCCTCGAGCGGCTTCTAAGCCACTTAACTAACCTAGCGACAATAGGTTTGCTCTGGCGACAACAGACAGCAAAAACCCCTCCCTTGCGGAGGGGTTTTTGCGTGCCCTTCGAAGCTTTACGCGAAGTAGGGTACTTTGGTATGCTTACTCCCATGCAAACAAAACACTATGTATGGCTCGCGGTGGTTGTAGGGCTTGCGGTCGGTATCGGCGGATGGCTCCTTTTTACTCCCAAGACCGCTGTAGCGCCCGCGTCGTCTATGACCGCCTCGACCACTATCATCGATCTCGGCAACGGCACTCAGCTTGTGACTACCGGGGGCGCAAAGATTATCGAAACCGATATCCTCGTCCCTGCCGCGCCGAAGCCGCCGGCTGTCCCGGCACTTGCCTTCGCCGCCGGCACCTCGGCTGATCTGCAAGCCGCGCTTCAGTCGCAGTACAAGACGCTCGCTGTGCAGCTAAAAACCGCACCAACTCGCGTCGACCTCTGGCTCCAGCTTGGCATCATCTACAAAATAGCGGGGCAGTATCCGGCTGCGGTTACCGCTTGGACCTATGTGGCGCACAGCGGCAGTAGCCCATCTAACTATGTTGCCTACGGCAACTTGGGCGACCTCTACCTCAACTTTACGCGCGAGTACCAAAAGGCCGAGGCCAGCTATCGGGGCGCGCTCAAGCTCCAGCCCTCCAACGCCGATTATCAAGCGGGCCTCAAGGCGGCACAGGCGGCACAATAGTATGCGCACCCTGCTTGCCGCCGCACTCTTTTTCTTCGCCGCAACGCCTGCGTTTGCCCTGACTGCGCAGGCAGGCGCGCCGCTCTCCGAGCTGCATATCACCGCCGAGGGCAAGTTCTCCGCTAAAAATGTCGTGGTCCTGCAAAAGTCCGGTACGACGCTGTTTTGCCGCGGCACCTGGGGCAACGCCTTTGTGCGCATCACCGTGCTTACCACCCCCGACACTATCCCCGCGCTCATACTGCGCAACCACGGCGGCACCACGACAGTCGAGGAGATACAGCAGGGCGACCTTATCTCGGTCGAGGGCTCGCTGGTACCGGCCGCAGACTCTTTGCAAATCAACGCTAAAAAAATCGTCGACTACTCTCTTAACAAAGAGCCGAAGAACGTTGCCGGCGTTATAAAAAGCCTCGGTAGCGGCTCTTTTGTCCTCCCCAACAAAACGTTCGGCAACACCGCTGTGACGGTCGGCACCTCAACTATAACTAAGGGCGTGCGCACCATTTCCTTCGGCGAACTGGCGGCTAAAGACAAGGTGCTTTCGGTAAGCGGCACCTACGACTACGCCCAGAACACGCTTGCGGCCGACTCGATAACTATCTATCAGGACAAATCGGTTTTTAACCCGCGCACCTTCGAGGGCGCCGTGCGCTCTATTTCGGGTACCGCGCTCCCGGCCTCGCTCGTGATAGACACGCCGACCGCGAGCTATACGGTCTATCTTCCGGCCGGCGCGCAGGTGCTGAGCAAAAATAGGGCCCCCGTTGAACTCTCGCGCTTTGCGCCGGGGGACAAAGTGCGCGTCTACGGCTCAGTCCGGGAGGACAACTTGGCTACTATAGACGCCTCTATAGTCCGCGACCTCAATTTTTAGCCAGACAGCTTATCCACAGTCGACCAGGCCGGCCGCCTAATCTGGCGTACTATTAAGAGCAGGGCTATTAATAGACACCAGTCTATATTTATTTTTATTTGTATATGAAATCTCTCACGTTCGATATCAAGTGGCTCGCGCTTTCGGCCGGGCTTGTGTTGGGTATGCTTTTCTCCTCGCTCATTGTGCAGGCCGCCACTACCATTAGCACCGATATAGCCACCGCGGGCGGCTACACCCAAACCGGCACCAGCGCCAACACCTTTACCGGAGCGACAACGCTCGCCAACGCCTCGACCACGAGCAACGTCTCTATAGCCGGCGCACTATGGATCGGCGGCAATGCGACCACGACTGCAGCGGGGGCCATCTCCACCCAGAGCGGCTACACCCAAACCGGCACGACCGCCAACACCTTTACCGGCGCGACCACCTTTTCTGCCGCAGGTACCGCGCTTTCAGTCACTAACAACGCCACCGTCACGGGCAACCTCAGCGTGGTCGGCACCGCCAGCACCACCAACCTCAAGGTCGGCGTCGGCGGCACCAGCATGGCCAATATCATCACCGGCTACTGCACGCTCGACGCTGTCACCGTTACCTCAGCCTCGACCACTATGGGCACCTGCACGCTCGCTTCGGGCACTATCGACAACACCTACCGCGCTTTCGTCCAGGCGACGAGCTCGCTGTCGGTTGCAACTATCATAACCGCGGCATCCTCCACGGCGGCGGGCACTATCCAGGTACGCTTCCACGCACTCCAGACAGCGACTGATATCGCCGTCAACACGGTCTCCCTCAATTTCTGGGCAGTTAAATAACGGCGTATGAGAACCTCTCTTATACGCACAGCGATTGTCATCGCGGGGCT
>JBBUFU010000087.1:0-2696 GCA_038056365.1 Patescibacteria group bacterium | reverse complement strand
CTTTGCCGCCTTCGACGACGTCACGCTCGGCTCTTCGGCGGTTCTTAGTGTCGGCGGCGTTACGCTTAATGTTACCGGCTCGTCCAACTCGATTGCCTCTATCACGGTCGGCTCGACCAACTTCACGGTTAGTGTAGAGTCCGGCTCGACGCTCAATATTACGGCGCCAAATGGCAATCAAATCTTTCCCTCCGCAACCAACAGCAATATCACTATTACCACGGTCTGCACCGCTTCGGCATCGACGCTCGCCATCGCTTCAAACGTTACCTCGGTTATTACCGTGACTCCGGACGTGGCCGTTTGTCCGACTACTACAACCACTAGTAGCAGCGGCGGCAACGGCCCTGTTGCAACAGGCGGCGGCGGGGGCGGCGGGGTAGCAACCTATGGCAACACTCCGACTGTCCCGGCACCGGCCACGCAGACGGGCTCTCCCTCGCAGTCGGCGCAGACGGCCAAGTTTGCGGCACTGACCAAAATTCTTGCCAAGGGCTCCAAGGGCGCAGGGGTCAAGGTACTCCAGCAAATGCTCAATGCAGACCCGGACACGCAGGTGTCACTCTCGGGTGCAGGCTCGCCGGGCAGCGAGACAACACTCTTCGGCAACGCGACCCTTGCGGCAGTTAAGAAATTCCAGGTCAAATGGGGGATAGCAAAGCCAGGCGTTCAGGGCTACGGCAATCTCGGCCCAAAAACTCGAGCCAAACTCAACGTCCTCTTCGCGCAGTAAAGTCAGGGTAGAATAGGGGAGTGAACCCGAGGTTTTTTACGAAGACGTTTACCAAATTCTTTTTGGGGTTTTTGTGCATCATCGGTTTGGCCTTTGCCGTGATGCTGGTCGCCTCCGGCGTCGCGCCCCAGCCCGTTGACAACGTGGCCGTGCCGCGGTAGTTTGTAGCCATAGGGTCAGAGACAGTAGGTTTCTCCGAGGGGGATTTAATGCACCAGGCGCCTGCCGAGACGGTCGAACTCAAAGCCCTACTGAGGGCATTTTTAATGCCCCAATAATTAAGCCAAAAAAATATGGCAATTACACGTCAGAAAAAAGAAGAGATAGTGGCAAAGGTTGCGGACATCGCCAAAAGCGCCAAGACGCTTGTCTTCGCGCAGTTTAAGGGCTTGACCGTCGCCGAGCAAAACGAGATGCGCAAAGCTTTGCGTCCGCTCGGGGTCGGCTACACCGTGGCGAAGAAGTCCCTACTTCGCCGGGCACTCGAAAGTGCCGGCTACGAAGGGCAGGCCCCCGAACTTGATGGGGAGGTTGCGCTTGCGTACGGGCAAGACGAGCTGGCGCCCGCGCGCGAGCTTGCGGTCTTTGTTAAAAAGTTCGGCGAGCACCTTGCCTTTGCGGGCGGGGTCTTTGGCGGCAAGTTTGTCGGCAAAGACGAAATTACTTCCATCGCCGCGATACCGGGCATGGATACGCTCCGTGCGATGTTTGCCCAGGTTATCAACTCGCCGCGCAGCCGGTTTGCGATGGTGCTCGGCAAGGTGGCCGAATCTAAAAACTAACAGTTAAATTAATCCTATGTCACAAGAACAAATAATCGAAGCAGTTGAAAAGATGACCGTGCTCGAGCTCAACACGCTGGTGCGGGCTATCGAAGAGAAGTGGGGCGTGAGCGCCGCGGCGGTCGCGGCGCCCGCCCAAGGCGGGTCCGCCTCGGGCGGAGGCGAGGAGAAGTCCTCGTTTAACGTCCACCTGCAGGATGTGGGTGCGGCAAAGGTCCAGGTCATCAAGGCGGTTAAAGATGCGCTTGGTCTTGGCCTCAAAGAGGCGAAGGACCTCGTAGACGCGGCTCCGACCGTACTCAAAGAGGGCCTCAAGAAAGAAGATGCCGACAAGCTCAAGGCGGCCATCGAGGCGGCCGGCGGCAAAGTCGAGTTGAAGTAAGGCTCCGCGAAAACGAAATTTACGCAAAAACCCCGCTTGCGGGGTTTTTGTTTTGGCAGTAAGGTTTTAGCAGAACCAGCTAATGGAGAGAGATAGATGCCACGCAAGACGAGGCTGAAGGGTCACACGCAGGCCAGCAAACGCTTTCGGGGCCTGCGCCAGATGCGTCAACGCAGGCGGGGCCGGATTCCACTGGCTAGGCGGGTCGCTTCGGCCACCAAGCTCGCCAACCAAACGGCCGCCAGCATCGAACAGCATCTCGCCACGCTCAGGTAGACCCGCCGCACCCGCGGCGGTTTTTTTCTTGGTAATTACAACGTGAATAATTTCGACTATAGTAAAAATTATTCACCTTTTATTTTAGTTGCAAATATAAAGCGGCGGGGGTACTGTAGCGACGGACGGGAATGTCCAAGACCCGAGGGTCTTTCACATAGGGGCCGAGGCCCCCAACTCAAGGAGTCAGCCATGACCAAGGTCATGCAACCGGAAGCCGAGGCTTCCAGCGGTATCGTCCGTAACCCAACCCAAAAGAGCGTTGCGGCGCGCCGGTTGGACAACACGCTCAAGGCCGAAGACGACGTCGAAAGCAAGGTTCTTGTGAACGTGGTGCTCAACGAGCACCTCGAATTCCTCGCCACCCAAGAGCCAAACGGCAAGCTTTCATTTATGAGGACCCTGCCCGTTATGGCGGATTGGGCCCTCGGTATGCTCGGGAATATCGAGCAGTTTGACATCCCCGCCAAGTGCCACGAAACGCGGATGCTCCTCTGCGGGCTCGTGGTGCAGGGGTGGATTT
>JBBUFU010000086.1:0-5858 GCA_038056365.1 Patescibacteria group bacterium | reverse complement strand
GATGTCGCCCTTATTGGTGTGCAGGGTCGCTTGGGTAATTACTGCCGGCATAGGAGTTTTTTCGTTAGTATTAGTAGTAGTTGCGATAGCAGTAACAGCTGGCGTGGTTGCCGGAGCCAGAGTGGTTAGATACCAAACCCCTCCCCCGACCACCACCGCAAGCGCCGCGATAATAAAAAGTACTTTTATCATAATAATTTATTAACTGCGGAGAGGGAGGGATTCGAACCCTCGGAACCCTTTCGGGTTCAACATCTTAGCAGGATGCTCCATTCGACCGCTCTGGCACCTCTCCGTATTTATATGGTCAGAAGATACTTAATGCGCTCTTTACCTTTCCCAGACTTCAGGAACAACTCTTCGCGCCGAGCATCTTCTTTGTTAAGGAACGCCTCATAATATACCAGTTTCCAAGGACCGTTGCTTCTAGTAAAACGGGAATGTAGACGTAGTACATACGCTCTCGGCCCAAGGCCGATCAGCCTCGGGCTGATGGCACCTCTCCGTAGCACCCACATTATCATTTTTGTCGTAAAAAAAATAGCAGGGACCCGAACGCCGGATTCCTGCTAGGCTGCGATTTTCGGAAACCACTTCGTGTGGATGTCTACGCCATCGTCGGGGAAGATTTTTCCGTCTCCCCAGAGACGTGTCGGCAACATAAGTCGGACGCTCTGGTAGATTTGTTGCGACAAGAAATCCGGATAGACCGATGATTGATGAATTTCACCGATCACTTCATGGGTCGTCAGCACTTCCAAGTCTTCGGGCTCTACAATCAGCCCGAACTCTTCCAACAATCCGCAGATTGCGGCATAGATAAACGATTCGCCATGCCTCCTCGTCTCCGTGCCGGCAGATTCTTTCTTTCCCGGTACGAACTCCTTTTTACCTCTCTTGGTATATTCTCGCCCTATCTCGAGAAGCTCGTAGTCCTTGGTCTCAAGGTGCAAACGTGAGGTCATTCGCGCGAGAAGCACACGTCCCAACATTTCCTCACTGATTGAAGGCAATGCCCTCTCCAGTATGATGGGCGTGGCATCTTTTCCCAACACAGTACGGTAAATATTTTGCCACATCTCCTCAAGAATAACCGAAGAAGAGTCCTCGCCTAGGATGAGTACCTTGAGGTCTTTTACCGTGAGTTGGTTGTGGAACTGCTTGAGCGATTTCCTGCTGCGCTCATCAAAAGTCTCTAAGTCAACTCCTTCCGCCAAGGAAAAGAACGACTTCATGCCCTCAAAGGGCACTTTGTTCGACATGCAGAACATGTTGACCCTTTCCTGGGATAGTTTCGTCCAGATGGATGATACTCGTTACAGATTATTTTGCAAGGGGTGTCAATTGGTTCAGCACGCGCTTCACCTCGGACAGCCCCGGCGGTTTTAAGAGAAAGTGTCCAAACACCCCCTCGGCACCCGGCTCCCCGGCACCTTTGTCGAGTGAGCCGGCAAGCGCAACCAAGTGCCCCTTAAAGCCACGCCCGCGGAGCGTGTTCGCGACGGCGTAGCCGTCTTGATGCGGCATGCCGGTATTTATAAAAATAATGTCCGGCGAGAGCCGCATGCCCTGTTCGACTGCTTGCGCCGTATCGTACGCGTACATAACCGAGCACCCTTCAAGCTCGAGGAGCCGACCGAGGCTTCCCGACGCCGCGTCGTTGTCGTCCACGACGAGGGCGGCCGCGCCGCGCCTCTTTATTGACGGAATCCCGGAATGAAACAGAGGAAGGCTGACCGTAAAGCGGCTGCCGAGCCCCGGACCGTCGCTGGCCGCGGCGACGGTGCCGCCGTGCATCTCGACAAAACTGCGCACGAGCGCGAGCCCGATACCAAGCCCTTTCATGCTGCGCTCGCTCTGCTCAAGCTGATGAAACGGTATAAAAATGGTTTCGAGCGCGCCGGGGCTAAGGCCCAGCCCCTCGTCGGAGACCTCTATTTCCGCCGTGGAATCTTTTTGTTGCGCGGACAACGTTATGGTATCTCCGGAATCAGAGTACTTTGAGGCGTTTGTAAGGAGATTTGAAAAAATCTGTTCCAGACGCACCGGATCCCCCCTGACCAAGAGCGGTGTTTTGGGTGCCCGAAAGACGAGCTGCTGATGCCGCTGTTTCCGGTGGTGGTTGGTCGAAAGCACCGCATGTTCGAGCACTACTTCGAGATTGACCGTCTCCTGTTTGAGGACGACCTTGTGCTCCGAAATCCGCGAAATGTCGAGGAGGTCGTCGAGCAGGTGCCGCACCACCCCCATCCTCTCGGTCATCATGTCGAACGCCCGCACGTCATCCTCGTCGTGGGTGCCCTTCAGCTTCAGGAGTTCGAGGGCCGACACAATCGGCGCAAGAGGGTTGCGGAGTTCGTGCGCGAGCACCGCGATAAAATCGTTCTTCGCTTTCGATTCGGAACTCACCCGGGAGACCGCGTTCTCGAGCGTGGCAAACTGCGAATGCATCAGGTTTGCGTTCACGCGCAACTCCTCCTCAAGGGAGGCGACGGTAAGTGAGATTATCGAGAGCGCGATAAGAAACAGTTCAACCTCAAACAGGTTCCCGGCGGGGGCGGCGATTGCGAAGAGCGCGGTTATAAGAAGAGCCAGGGTTACAAAACGCGGCCGCAGTCTGAGCGCTATAAACAAGAGGGGCACCAGAAGAATATAGGCGACGGAAACGCCGGATACCGTTTGCACCCCCCCGACAAAAAACAGAACATTAATCCCAAGCAAAACCGCAAAGACTGCTCCGATCTCGACCGCCTCTCTGAGAGTGCGACTGAACCGCGGTTTGGTAAACCAGCGCAATATAAACGGCGTGATAACAAAAAAACAGAAGAGGGACGCGGCGTACGCCTGGCCCCAGTCGGCGCCCGCAAAAATGCCGAGCGTCGGCCCGATAAAAGACGCCGCAAACACG
This sequence comes from Patescibacteria group bacterium, assembly GCA_038056365.1. GTDB lineage: Bacteria > Patescibacteriota > Minisyncoccia > Phycocordibacterales > SBAW01 > GWA1-54-10. The sequence goes on along the minus strand of JBBUFU010000086.1, from coordinate 2,950 downwards.
GTCACCGTAAAATAAAACGTATCGCGATACCTCCGAAACAGCGGGTCTACGCGCAACGCGCGCAGCAAGTACGCCCCCGCGACGGCCTGCGCCGTTGCGGCGACGGGCAGGATGACGATGAACGGCGCGGCGACTCCAGTCAGCGCGCACGCGGCAAGCATCGCGCCGTACGCCGCAGGGAAGATGCGCATCCCGCCAAAAAAAAGAGCGCCAAGCGCCAGTGCAACGGCCGGGTACAGTGCCACTGCGGCCGGCAGGTAGTGAGCCGCGATGACGGACACCGCGGCAGAGGACACCAACAACACCCCCGCTATGCGCCACTCGCGTCCGCTGTAAGTGTAGACAGCGCCTAATCCGAAGGGTTTTGTCATATGAAGATACGGGTATCATAGCAAAAAAGCAGGAGCACGGCGCTGGTATGCGGTGGTATAGTGATTTTGTGTCAAAGATTCAAGCACTGACCGCACGGGAGGTCCCCGACTCGCGCGGCAAACCGACTATCGAGGTGCACCTGGCGTTTCGCGGCGCGTTGGGCACCGACGACGTCCCCTCCGGGGCGAGCGTCGGCGGACACGAAGACAAGGCCATCGACGCGGGGGCGGCCGTCGCGGCCGTTAACGGCGAAATAAGTGCTGCGCTTGTCGGCAAAGAGTTTAACCAGCAGTCGCTCGATGACTTTTTGATACAACTCGACGGCACCCCCGACAAATCCGTGCTCGGAGCGAACGCAATCCTCGGCGTTTCTATAGCCTTCGCCCGTGCGGCCGCGGCCGAACAAAAAGTCGAGCTGTACGAGTATTTGGGGAGTCTTGCGGGGGTTACAAAATTTTCAATCCCGGAGCCCATGTTTAATGTGCTCAACGGCGGCAAGCACGCGCACAACGGCCTCGACATACAGGAATGCATGCTGGTGCCGGTTGGGTTTGCAACCATCAGCGAAAAGGTGGCGGTCGCGGCCGCCTGCGTCGCGACACTCAAAAAAATATTGGAGGAAAAGGCCTACGGTACGGAGATGGGAGATGAGGGCGGCTTTGCCCCCGCAGTCGGCGGCAATGACGAGGCGCTCGAGCTCTTGATGGCCAGCATTACCGGGGGCGGATACACTACCGAGCAAATAAAAATCGCACTCGACGTCGCCGCAAGCTCCATACCCAACCTGGATAAAGAAAGAATGTTCGACTGGTACCTGGCCATCGCAAAAAAATATCCCCTGCTTTCAATCGAAGACCCGTTCGGCGAAGACGACTTTGACACGTTTGCCGACTTACACGAGGCGCTCGGCGAACGGGTGTGCATTGTCGGCGACGACCTGACCGTCACCAACGCCGGACGTATCGCGCTCGCCGCACAGAAAAAAGCCGTCAACGCGGTCATCATCAAACCCAACCAGGTCGGCTCTGTAAGCGAGACCATCGCCGCGGTCGCCGCCGTGCACGCGCAAGGGTGGGCGGCGATAGCCTCACACCGTTCGGGCGAGACCATGGACCCGTTTATTGCCGACGTTGCGGTAGGGCTCGGGTGCGAGTATATCAAAGCGGGCGCGCCCACCCGACCCGAGCGGATGGTAAAATATGACCGTTTGATAGAAATTTCAAAAATGCTCTCATGAGTTCCCGTGTCCAGATAATCGCAACGCTCGGGCCCACCAGCGCCACGCCCGAGATACTGCAGGCCCTCCTTGCGGCCGGAGTCGATGTGGTTCGGTTTAACCTGTCGTGGACCGCCCCTACCGAGTTGCGCGCACAAGTCGGCTTGGTGCGCACGGTCGCGGCCAAGGCCGGCCGCGCCGTCCCCGTCATAGCCGACCTGCCGGGCCCGCGCGTGCAAGAAAGTGCGGGCCATAAGTTTAATGCCCAGGAATCGGTGCCCACCGCGCACGACGTACAACTTATCGCGCTGTGTACCGAACTAAAAATCGAATATGTCGGCGTTTCGTTTGTCGGCAAGGCCGCCGAGTTGCGGCGCGTGCGCGAGGCTCTAGGCGGAGCACCGACCCGTATCGTCGCCAAGATAGAGCGCGCCGAGGCGCTGGAGAATCTTGCCGAGATTATCGCCGCCGCCGACGGTGTCATGGTCGCGCGCGGCGACTTGGGGCACGCCATCCCGCTTGAGCAGGTCCCCTTTGTGCAAGAGCGCATTGTGCGCGAGGCTTCCGCGGCGGGCAAACCGGTTATCGTCGCGACCGACATGTTGCGCTCGATGATACAAAGCCAAGAGCCCACCCGCGCCGAGGTAGGCGACGTGGCTACGGCGGTCTTGCAGGGCGCCGACGCTATCATGCTTTCGGACGAAACGGCGGTCGGCATTCATCCTACCGAGGTGGTCGTCACTATGGAGCGCATTGCTCTTGAGGCCGAGAAACACCTCCCCCAGAGTCCCCTCCACCCGCTATGACTCTGCCGGGCACCCTCATCATCGCGCGCCACCACGAGTCGGAGTGGAACAAGCTCGGTCTCTGGACCGGCACGCGCGACGTGCATCTTACGCCGTACGGACTGAAAAAATCAGAAGAGATGGGGGAGCTCATCAAAGATTTGCCGCCGGACTATGCCTTTGCGTCGACGCTGGTGCGCACGGACGAGACGCTCATTGCGATGCTCAAAGCGTTTGGGATAAAGTCTTTGGACGGAGAGAGTAGCCCCGCGTTAAACGAGCGCGACTACGGCGACTACACCGGCAAAGATAAGTTGGAAATGGAAAAACTGGTGGGGGAAGAAACTTTTGATAAGATACGCCGCGAGTGGAACTACCCCATACCCCACGGCGAAACGCTAAAAATGGTCTACGAGCGCGTGGTGCCGTTTTATATAGATACAGTTTTGCCGCTCCTCAAATCCGGGCATACCGTGCTCGTTGTATCGCACGGCAATGCTCTGCGCGCGCTGGAAATATATATAGAATCTATCTCGACTGCGCAGGCCCATCACCTTGAGATGCTGTTTGGCACGCT
>JBBUFU010000085.1:0-6513 GCA_038056365.1 Patescibacteria group bacterium | reverse complement strand
GGAATGTATGCGGCACAAAGACAGTGACTACCGCCCTCACCGCGCTGTGCTTGAAGCGCGGGGCAATAGCGCAGGCGATAGAGCCGCCCATGCTGTAGCCCACCAGCAGAATTTCTTCGCCGGTATCGTACTTGCGCAGGATATGGTCGGCGAAGTTTCGCATTTTTTGCCCTTGCCATGGCGAGTACCACAGGTATTCAACGCTGAGTTGAGCATGCGGGAACTCGTTGGCAAAGGCGGCTTTGTAGTGCTTGAAGATTGGGCCGTAGAGATTGTGGAAGGTCCAAATCCCTACGATTATGACGATGCGCACGGGCCCCTCCTCAGATGTTCAGCGAAATCTGAAACTATACTACAATATGTAGAAGTCTATGTCAACCCTTCGGCTCTTCACTCAGAAAAAGTGCCCGTTCGCGGGGGAAGAGCCACAGGGCCAGGTGGTAGATGCCGTAGGTGATAAAGAATGCCGACAGCACGTCGATGGTGTAGTGGATGTGGCCGAGGAGCACGACGGCGGCAAAAAAGGCCGAACCCGCCAAAAAGACGTAACGAGTAATGGGCTTATGCCAAAGCACCAACGCCCCCAAAAAGGGCATCCCGGTGTGCGCGGAAAAAAACTGGTCGGCCCCGAAGAACGCCTGGTTGATGGTCTGCCCAAAGTCGCTGACGTAGGCTATCTCGGGCGCCCCGATGTGGGTCATAAGCGTAAAGGCCGAGCGGATGAGGATAAAAAGCGTGAGCGCGTGGAGCGCAAAGGGTATGCGTTTGGGGTGGAAAAACACCACGAAGGCGCCGTAGAGCGCAAAGACAAGCGTACCGTAAATAAACAAACCGTCGACCTCGAATACGGGGATATTAGAGAGGATGAGGTCGGGCACCGCCGCGCCGGCGCTGTAGGTCGCCTGATTGATTGCCCAAAAATTAACGAACATGGCGAATACAAACCCGGCAATGGCTATCGGGGTAGAAAAGCGGAAGTGCCGGTCGAACCAGCTTGCTTTATAGCGGCGCCACACGCGCACGTGCCAGGCGGGCTCGATGATTATTATTTGTTCTTCGTCGGTCATACGGCGGTGAGGGCGGGTTTTTCTTTGAGACTGACGGGGGAGTCCCTCAGCGCCGCGCGGTAGAGCTCTTCAAACTGCTCAAGCGTTGTGTTGATGTCGTGTCCGGCGATTATCTCAAGACTCCGTTGCCCCATTTTTTTGCGCAACACCCCATCACTCATGAGGTGCGCCATCTTATGGGACAACTCCTGTTCGTCTCCGGGCTCAAACAGATAGCCGTTTTCCCCGTCGTGGACCAGCTCGGGCAGGGCGACGGCGCGCGCGCCGATTATGGGCAGACCGGTGGCCATCGCCTCCATCGCCACGATGCACTGCAGTTCGGCGATACCCGCGATGACAAAAGCGTCGACCGCGGCATACAAGGAAGGCAGGAGCTCGTCGGGCACAAAGCCGGTAAAGGTCACGTGTTCGCTGATGCCGAGCTTTGCCGCCAGCTTCTCAAGTTTGTTTTTCTCTACCCCTTGGCCTGCCGCGACAAAGTGGAAGTCGCACGCGGCGCGCGCCCGCGCAAACGCGCGCAATACAGAATCAACTTGCTTTTCTTTATCAAGGCGCCCGACGTATAAGAGCAGAGGCTTCTGCGGCAAGTTATATTTGGTGCGCGCGGGCGCAGGGTCGTTTTGTGGATTAAAGCGCTTGAGGTCGATGCCGTTGCTGATAGCAAGCATCTCCTGATTTAGTTGCGGTTGCATGAGGCTGACCGCCGTGCGCGTCGGCGCCGAAAGGCCGTGCGCCTTGCGGAATATCCGCGCCGCGTCCCACCACATGAGTTTGTCTATAAACCGCGTAACACCGGCAGGAAGAAATAAGTAGTGCGTGAGATTGTCGGGCATAAAGTGATTGGTCGCGACAACCGGTATGCCGCGGCGGAGCGCAACCTTGAGCGTGCGGCGCGCAATAAAGAAGTGCATCTGGATATGCACCACGTCGGGCTTAAACTCCTCGATTGCGCGGCTGATGGAGGGGTTGATTAAAAAGGGGAGCGACAGATAAAAGCCGGGTACGAAAAAGATAGGCACTCCCGGCGTCCAAAAGACCCGCACCCTGCCGCGGTAGCTTTGCGCGGCGCGGAGTCCTTGGCCGGCGGCCACCACCGCAACCTCGTGGCCGGCCCCGGCGAGCGTGTCGGCAAAGCGCTGTACAAAGTACGACGAACCGGCGACCATAGGATAGTAAGCATCCGACGCAATGAGGACTTTCATAGGCTAGTGAGCCTAGTATACTATTGGAATGTCGATAGAATCCATTACTCCGCTTATCGTCGAATACCGCTACTGGATACTCATCCCGCTGACGTTTGTCGAGGGGCCGATTGTCGGATTTGTCGCCGGCGCACTCTCGAAGCTCGGCTACTTTAATCCGTTTATCGCCTTTGCCATATTTATCGTCCGCGACATCGTGGTAGACGCAGTGTGGTACCTGGCGGGGAGCCACGGCGGCAAAACGCGGCTTGCCGACTGGCTGCTCAAAAAGACGCGCATCACGGAGGAACACCTGCACGCGGTGCGCAAATTGTGGGACCATCACGGACTGCGCACGATGTTTGTGGCCAAACTTTCCTACGGCATTTCGCAATTATTTTTGGCCGTCGCAGGCATGGTGGGGATGCCGTTCCGCCGATTTTTCCGCTACGCGCTCATTGTGGCGCTCGTCGAGTACGGCGGGTTGTTTATCGCCGGCTATGTGGTGGGCGGAGCCTTCGGCGACATGGCGGGCGTGCTCTCAAACATCCAGTGGGTCATAGCAATCCTCGCTTTGGTGATAGCCGGCTACTACATCTTTACCCACTTCATGCGCCGCAAAGCCCTGGAGGAGGAAAAGGAGGTGGAGGAAGAAAACTAGTAGGTCAGACCTACTATATTTTGCAATATAATATATTTTCGTCAAAATACGCGAGTACTTGACAAGTTCATACATTAAGGTGTACAATAGAAAGCAGTTTTGACAACTAGAGAAAGGGGAGAAATCCCATGACTAGGCTCGTTGGAATTCACTCGATTCTGGCTTTCGCGCCTATCTGGCTCACTGCCCTCGTTTTATGGCTCACCACGGACGGCGCGATTCACCTAATGCGCGACAAACTGGAAGGCCTGGGATACCAGGTCTCCTACTCCGCTAAGTACGGCGACGCTTTGCTTATTATTGCGGTCTTGATTGCCGCGACGATGTTGCAACGCGACGGCGTGCATGTGCCGGGATGGCTGCAAAACGGTTGGACGCAGATTGTCATCCTGGTGGTCTGTATTGGCATCGGTGCGGTGGTTTCTTGGGCCACATTCGGGGAACGGTCGGGCCAAGCCGCTGATATGTACCACGATTTGGTCATCGGCCCCGTCATACTGTTCTTCGCCATCATGCTCGTACCAATCATCTGGCAAAACGCGCGGTGGCACGAGGCATTCGCTGTAATCGTTGCGGCGGTCGTATGGATGGCTCTCGTCTATGTGGATGCCAAATACGAGCGGCTAAATCAACGCCAGTGGTTGGTCAGCCACGGATTCGCCATTAAGGGCGAAATTCCAAGACACTGAGTTTCGTTCTCAAATTCGACGCCTCGCTGAAAAGCGGGGCGTTTTTCTTTATATGGTATATTTTTTGCATGGACACGCTGATTATTTTTGTCGCGGAGTATCTGATTTGGGTGATTCCGGCCGCCGCGCTGGTGTATCTTTTTGTATCAAAAGAATGGAAGCGGCTCGGCATTTTAGCCGCCGCCTCGCTCGCGCTTGCCTACGCGGCGGGCAAAGTGGCGGGCCTTTTGTGGTACAACCCGCGGCCGTTTGTCTCGGACGGCGTTACTCCTTTGTTTACACACGCGGCTAACAACGGTTTTCCCTCCGACCACATGCTCATGGGCGCAACCATCGCCTCGATTGTGTTTGTCTACAACCGTACGCTCGGGGTTGCGCTGTGGGCACTTGCGCTTGCGGTCGGCCTTGCGCGCGTGGCCGCCGGCATCCATCACCTTGTCGATCTTGCGGGCTCTATCATTATAGCGGTTGTCGTAGTCGCGGTCGCGGAGTACCTCTGTTCAAGATTTATTAAGATCCAGTAGCACGCGCTCGACGTCGACGATAGATACCGGCTTGGTCAGGTGTTCGTCAAAGCCGGCCTCGCGCGCCCTGCGCTTGTCTTCGTCTTGGCCGTAGCCGGTAAGAGCCACGAGCATGAGCCCGTCGCCGAATTTTTGCCGCAGGCGCCGCGCCAGCTCGTAGCCGTCCATGTCGGGGAGGCCGATGTCGAGCAGGGCTACGGTCGGGAAGTACTTCTCGCAGAGCAGGAGCGCCTGCGTCGCGTCATGAGCGACGAGTGTTTGGTGGCCGTTGTGCTCGAGCAGTCTGCAGAGGCTCGCCGCGGCGGCCTCGTTGTCGTCTACCACCAGCACCAACAGGGTGCCCAGCGCGCGACTTTTGCCGAGCGCCTCTTTAGAAAAGCGCGAGCGGCGGTCGCGCGGAACTTCGGGTGGAATGAGCGGCGCCATCGGGGCAAGCGGCAGGGTGACGGTAAAGGTGCTCCCGCGGCCCACGCCCGGACTTGCGGCGGCGAGGGTGCCATGGTGCATCTCGGCCATGCGTTTGGCGAGCGAGAGGCCTATATGGAGCCCGCCCGCGCGGTTGGTCCCGCTGTCGCTGATGCCGAACGGCTCGAAAATCTTTTTAAGCCGCGCGGGGTCGATGCCGGTGCCGGTGTCGCTCACGGTAATCACGACGTCGTCATCGTGCCCCGCCTGCGCGGCGGGCAGGCGGCGCGCCTCGAGCCGTATGGTGCCGCCGGGGTTGGTATATTTAGCGGCGTTGTTGAGCAGGTTGACCACTATCTGCACCAGCCGCACCTGGTCGCCGTTAGTCCACAGCTCTTCCTCCGGCAGTACGGTGATGAGCGAGTGGCCGCGCTCGGCAAAGTAGGGCGACACCATCTCGAGGCTTTGCGCGACGACGGCGCTTATCTTGACCGGGTGTTTTTGCAGTTGGAATCTTTTTTGCGAGATGCGCGACATGTCGAGCAGGTCGTCTAAGAGCCGCGCCATGGTGTTGAGGTGCGCCCCCATCATCTGCAGGACGTTTGCCGGGCCCTCGGCGCGGGCCTTCATCAGCTCGACGCCCGAGAGGAGCGGCGAGAGCGGGTTGCGCAGCTCGTGCGCGAGTATGGCGATAAAGTCGGCCTTGGCCTGGTCTTCGGCCCGTATCTTTTCGAGCGCCTCGCGAAACTGCTCGACGTTGTTTTGCAGAGCCTTGGTCGCCTCTTTGCGCTCCTCGACGATAGCCACGAAGATAAGGAATATAAGCGAGAGCGTGCCGATGACGAGTTGGATGCTAAAGAGCGACTGCGGGAGGTTTGGCGCGTGCGCAAGCGGCCCGTAGCCGAAGAGTATGCCACTCGAGGCTATCGCCGCCATCAGCGCGAGCGCGAACGTCATGCCGCGCGGCCCGGTGCGCAGGGCCGCCCACATCAGCGGAACAATCGAAAAATAAAGGAGCGACACCGAACCGAGTGTTGTGTACGGGGTCCAATACACCAGCACGTTGAGCGCGATGATGGCCCCAAAGAGGCCGGCGCCCTCGACCCACTCGCGGCGGGTGCGCGTAAAAAGCGGCTTGTATGCCCACCGCACCATAAACGGGCCGAATGAGAGCAGGGAAACCATGTGTCCGACCCAGAGCCCTACCCACAGTTGCGAGTCAAACGGACTGTCGGTAAGCACTCTCAGTGCGAGACTGATGAACGTCGAGGAAAGAAAGGCCGCGCCAAAGGAGGTGAGGGCAAACACAAGCGCGTCCTGCAAACGGTTAAACAGCGCGTCAAAGTTAAGCCGCCGCAATATATAAACGCCCGCGAGCGCCTCGAGCACATTGCCAATCGCTATCGCCGCGGCAAGCGGCGGGGTGATGCCCTTAGCCAAGAGAAGTGCAAAAAATGAGACCAAGAGCGCGGGCCACAGCTCGACCCCAAAGAGAAAAAGCGCCCCGAGCGCGAGGGCGGCCGGCGGCCAGACCAAGCTGGCCCCCGAGCCGCCCACCGGCACGAGAAAAAAGCTCAAATACGCAAGCGATGCGTACGCGGCGCCGAGAAGCAACAGTTTTATCGCGTATGCCTTGACTTCGCGCGGAGGGGCCATGGGACGCCCATGCTAACAACGGCCCTCTATACGCGCAAGGACGCTTCCTCGGGGGTCAACACTTCGGTATGGACCACGTCTTTAAAGCGGTCGATCATGTCGGGGTGCGCGCGGTTGATATGATTCCACATCCGGACTTTTACCATAAGCCCGTTGCGCGAGTCGTCCGTTTCGATATGCCGGCAGGCGGCGCAGGTCAATATAGTTTCCATACTCCAAAGTGTGCAGGAAGGGTGCTGAGGTTTGGATGAATTAATTTTTATCCGCCCAGCTGGAGTACTGCGCGCGCAGGCGGGCTATCTCGCTTTTAGGAATCGAGTGGTACACCGC
>JBBUFU010000084.1:0-3344 GCA_038056365.1 Patescibacteria group bacterium | reverse complement strand
CTTGCTATCATATATGCTATGGTGCACTGGCACCTGTTTGGACTGTTTTAGCCCCTGTAGTTAAATGGATATAACTGCGGACTTCTAAGCCGCTATTGGGGGTTCGATTCCCTCCGGGGGCACACGCGACAGAAAAAGCAAACTGATTTGCTTTTTCGGGTACGCGTGTGAGGCGCAGCGATGTTTTGCACTTGCAAAACCGCGAGCCGGGGTCGCGAGCAAATTTTTTGACGAAAAAATTTGACTTGTGGCCATGCAAAGACGCGCGGTTAGCTCAGTTGGTAGAGCGACTCCTTTACACGGAGTGGGTCGGGGGTTCGAGTCCTCCACCGCGCACATGGAAGAACCAACCGTATTATTTGAGGACGATTTTTTGGTCGTGGTCAACAAACCATCGGGGCTCATTGTGTACCCGGACGGCAAGCACGACTATCCCGCGCTTTCCGCATGGCTGGAGAAAAAATACGGTGAAGGGGGGTTTCATTTTGTGCACCGCATCGACCGCGAGACCAGCGGAGTCTTGGTAGTCGCCAAAAACGAAAAGACGCACGAGTTTTTAAAAAAGCAGTTTCAGGACCGCGAGGTAAAAAAGGTCTACCGCGCGTTTGTGTACGGCGCGCTGAGGGACGAGCGCGGCACCATCAACAAGCCGATAGGCTCGGCGCGCGGCGGGCAGGGCCCGCGCTCGGCGACGCGTCCGCACGGCACCGAGCGCGAGGCGGTGACCATGTGGCGCCGCATCGCTAACGGCGAGGGGGCGTCGTACCTCGAGGCCTTTCCCCAAACAGGCCGCACGCATCAAATACGCGTGCACTTTTCGGCCATACAACACCCCATTGTGTGCGATACGCTCTACGCCCCCCGCCGCGAGCCCTTGCTTGGGTTTAAGCGCCTCGCGCTCCACGCGCTATCGGTCGCTTTCCTACACCCCAACGGCAAAACGATGAAGCTGGAGGCCCCTCTGCCGGCGGATTTTTTGGCCGCCGAGCAAAAATTGCGCGGAGCGTAGCTTCGTGCTACAGTCTTTCGGTCAAACTCGTATGAAATCAGCGGTCAAAATATCTCCGGTCGACATGGAGGCACGCAAGGCCTTGGGTATCCGCTCGGGGGACACGGTCCGCGTCTGGCAAAATATCGTCGAGCTTAAAAAGGGCAAGGCCGCCAACAAAAAGGAGGTCACGACTAAAAACGTGCGCAAGCAGGCGTTTGAGGGCCTGGTGCTCGCGGTCAAGCACGGCACCGAGCCGGGAGCTATGTTTACCGTCCGCAAAGTTGCGAGCGGTGTGGGGGTAGAGAAAATCTTCCCGCTCTACTCGCCGATGATAGAGTCTGTCGAAGTATTGCGCCGCGCCCGCACGCGCCGCGCCAAGCTCTACTTTATCCGCCGCAAGGCCAGCCGCGACCAAAAGCACGCCATGCGCAAGCAGATTGCGATGCCGGCGGGCGCGGAGTCCGCGAAAGAAGACACTTCTGCTCCGGCGGAAGTTAGTGCAGAATAAAGAGCGCCCCTAATGCTCAGGTGGCGAAATTGGTAGACGCACTACCTTGAGGTGGTAGCTCCCGCAAGGGATTGGAGGTTCGAGTCCTCTCCTGAGCACAGAGTAGGATTTTGTGTACGTTATGAACGTTGAAAGCCGCTCGTTGAGGGCTTTCTTCGCGGTTTCAACCGAAACTGCCAGAATTGGATATATAATTCCACCATATGAACCGTAAAATATTTATTTGGGGAGGTATTTTGTTTGCAATTTTACCTATTTTAGTAAGTACTGGCGCAAGTTTATTTGCAAGCTCACACGGATGTCAGCTTAACGAGGGCAGTCCCAGTCCTTGTGTCGTGGGGGGAGTAGACTACGCCGATACTTTGTACGGCTTAGGGCTCTTTTTCTTTTATATGTTTATCACCATTCCTGTCGGCGGAGTTATTGCAGCAATTGGTTTTCTTAAAAAAGATAAGTCTGCTCTGGTTGGAAATACGGTACCAAGCTCTAAACCTTCAAAGAAACTTATTTGGACGGGATTACTGCTGATCTTTATTCCACCGGTTGTCTACAATATTCTCGTTCTCTTTATTTTAAGAGGAGGTATGGATGTACCTATAATATCTATTCTCGCTTCAATCGCAGGTCCTCTAGCGGGCTTTGCGACTATGTTCTGCGTACCGCTAGGCGTTGTGGTACTTATCGTCGGCATAGTTAGGTACTTCAAATCAAAAAACTAAAAGGTTCTCACTCCGCCCACTACTCGGCACCTGTTAGAATAGGCTAATGAAGTTATTTATTGCGCCCGTCGTTATTTCGATGCTGGCACTCGGAGCCGTATTTGTGTGGGGCGGGACGACAGCCTTTTTTCTTGCGGCAATCCTTTCCATACTCGAAATTACGCTCTCGTTCGACAACGCGGTCGTCAACGCCAAGGTGCTGACCAAGATGCCCGAGGTTTGGCAAAAAAGATTTCTTACGTGGGGCATTTTGATGTCGGTCTTCGGCACGCGCTTGGTGCTCCCCATGGTCATCGTCTCGCTGGTTGCGTGGGTATCGCCCGCCGCCATTATCCTGCTTGCGTTTTATCAGCCCGCCGAATACTCGGCACTGCTCCTCGGCGCCGACGCGGCGATAAAAGCCTTCGGTGGGTCGTTTTTGCTCATGGTGTCGCTGAAATACTTCTTCGATGTCGGTAAAACCGTGCATTGGTTTGCGCCGCTCGAGCGCCGCCTTACCCGCTGGGGCAGGGTAGAGGCGATAGAAATAGCACTCGCGCTCCTTGCGCTCTTTTGCATTACTTTTGTCGCAGAGACTGCAGCCGCAACTATTTTGCGCGCGGGCATCATCGGCATCGTGCTCTTTGTTTTGACCGAGGGTGTGGCACACGGTTTGGGAGTCGAGGCCCGCGGGGCGGTGCGTTCGGGGGCGATGCTTTTTGTCTATCTCAACCTGCTCGACACCGCCTTTTCGCTCGACGGCGTTATCGGCGCGTTTGCGCTCACGACCTCGCTCCCTATTATCGTCGTAGGCCTCGGCATCGGCGCCTACTTTGTGCGGTCGTTGACCGTCTACCTGGTGCGGGCGGGGACGCTCAACGAGTTGAAATATCTTGAGCACGGAGCCCATTGGGCCATCTTCGGCCTTGCGGTTTGTATGTTTGCCGGGCTCATGGTGCACGTGCCCGAGGTGGTAACCGCGACGGTGGGCCTCGGGTTCATCATACTGTCGTACCTTTCGTCCCGGCGTGCGCGGCGCACACAGCACATGGCCGAGATCCCCGGGTAATGGTATAAAAGCCTCAATGGCGGCTATGGTGTAACGGTTAACACTGGAGCTTGTGGAGCTCTCAATCAGGGTTCGATT
>JBBUFU010000083.1:0-11462 GCA_038056365.1 Patescibacteria group bacterium | reverse complement strand
GTGTGTATGCTCGGCAAAGCCAAAGACGGTATGACGGTCGGCGAGCTGACCCTGCGCACCGACCTGCGCCAACCCACCGTGACACACCACCTGCAGGTTTTGCGTTCGGTCGATGCGGTGCAGAGCGAGGAGCGCGGGCGCGAACGCGTGTATAGGCTCAACCGCGGCGCACATTGTTTCGAGGAGTGCAAAATACCCTTCTAGTCAGGCCGGGCTTTCTTTTTTCTTTACAGCGCTACCGTCTTGTGGTATGGTGCTTTTAGCTGCACGAACAAAAACGTACGTAACAGGAGTAAGGCAAAATGTCGTACCTCTTTAATCCTCCGGGCTTGATGAGGGTCTTCCAAATCGAGGACCCCGAGAGCACTGCGCTGTGCCAGACCGATCGAGTCATATCTGCCGGCGAGCTCGTCGAGCTTAGTGGCAGCATACTGATGTCCTATGACCACAGCCCGAAGCTGGCCCTCAAGCTGGTCGACGGCGCCGGCTACCTGCTGGTCGAGGAAATCGGCGATGAGGATATTGCGGAGTTAGCCTATCAGTGGAGTGGGCTCTACGTCGAAAGCGCCTACGCCCCCAACGATCATGCCCGTTTGGTGGCAACTGGGGTGTTGGAAACGCTGCAGAAAAAGTTCGCACCGCTCATGCAGCAGTACGTCCGTCCTGGGCTGGAGGAGGTCGACGATGCGCCGCCGCTCGCTCCCGTTGGCGATGAAGGCCGAGGCATCCGCTTCATCATCCTGTTGTAACCGTGCAATCGCGCGACCTCCCCCAGGGCCGCGCTTTTTCTTTTTCGATGCAAAATGGTACACTCATACCCACCCCCTCGGAGCAGCCGAGGGGCTATTACCGTATCTATGGAAGACTATATACACATCAAGGGGGCCAAGACGCACAATCTTAAGAACATCGACCTTAAGATACCGCGCAATAAAATGATTGTTTTTACCGGACTCAGCGGCTCGGGCAAGTCGTCGTTGGCGTTTGACACCATTTTTGCCGAGGGCCAGCGGCGCTACATCGAGTCGCTGTCGGCCTATGCGCGCCAATTTTTGCGCCAGATGCAAAAACCCGACGTCGAGGAGATTACGGGCCTTTCGCCCGCAATATCTATCGACCAAAAAAGCCGCTCCAACAACCCGCGCTCAACCGTGGCGACGATTACCGAGATTTACGACTACCTGCGCATACTCTACGCGCGCGTCGGCAAACCGCACTGCTTGGTATGCGGCCGCGAGATTAAAAAGCACAGCAACGAAGAGATTACCGAGATGGTACGCAAAATGTCCAAGGGGACCGTGCGTATATATGCGCCGGTCGTGGTCGGCCGCAAGGGCGAGTATTACCAGCTGCTGTACGATTATCTCAATAAAGGATTTGAACGTGCCCGCATCGACGGCAAAGATTTTTCGCTACGTGAGCGTATCGATCTGGCGCGACATAAAAAACACGATATCGAGATGTTGGTTGACGAGGTTTCTGCCAGCGATACCGAGCGTCTATCCGAAGCAGTAGAACGCGCTCTTGGAGAGACGGACGGCCTTGTACGCGTCGAAAGCGGCACGGAATCGCATCTTATCTCGAGCAAGTTTATGTGCGCGTACGACGGCTTTTCGTTCCCCGAGGTAGAGCCGCGCTTGTTTAGTTTTAACTCGCCTTATGGCGCATGCCCCGCGTGCAACGGGCTCGGCACCAAACATTTTTGGAGCGACGAGCCGTGCCCGGTCTGCGAGGGCAAGCGCCTGCGGCCCGAAGCGCTGAATGTGTTTTTGGGAGATAAGGTAAACGTCGTCGACATCACCGGCAAATCTATCCGCGACGCGTACTACTTTTTTAGTACGCTCGAGCTGAGCAAAAAAGACCAGGAAATTTCGAAGACGGTCGTTAAAGAAATTTCGGCAAGGCTCAAGTTTATGCTCGACGTGGGACTCGACTACCTGACGCTCGACCGCCGCGCCAACACGCTCAGCGGCGGCGAGGCCCAGCGTATACGGCTGGCCAGCCAGCTCGGCTCGGGGCTGGTGGGGGCGCTGTACGTGCTCGACGAGCCGACCATAGGTCTGCACCAACGCGACAACGAGCGCCTGATAAAAACTCTGCTCAACCTGCGCGACCTGGGCAACACCATAATCGTCGTCGAGCACGACGAGGATACTATTTATGCGGGCGACTACCTGGTGGACATCGGCCCGGGTGCGGGCGTGCACGGCGGTCATATTGTGGCCGAGGGTTGGTTGGAAAAACTGCTCACCGCAAAGAAAAACGACAGCGGCAGCGTGACGCTCAGCTACTTGCGCGGCGAAAAGGCTATTGCCGTGCCGGAGTCTCGCAGAGAAAAAGATAAGGGCGCCATAAAGATAAAGGGCGGCAAAGCGTTTAATATCAAAAACTTGACTGTCGACCTGCCGCTGGGGCGCATGGTCGCCATTACCGGCGTGTCGGGCTCGGGCAAGTCTACTTTTCTCTATGAGATTTTGTACGAAAATCTGCGCGCCCGCTTTGATAAAAAGTACCGCACTAACAAAGTTTTTAACGCGGCCAAGTTTGACGGCACCGAGCACGTTAACCGCGCGATACTCATCGACCAGTCGCCGATAGGTCGCACGCCGCGCTCGAACCCCGCCACCTACACGGGCGCATTTACCTTTGTGCGCGACCTGTTTGCCACGACAGGCGAGGCGCGCGCACGGGGGTGGAAGGCTAACCGGTTTTCTTTTAACGTCAAGCAAGAGCGTGGCGGCGGCCGGTGCGAGGCATGCGAGGGCAACGGCACCATTGCGGTCGAAATGCACTTTTTGCCCACGGTGTACGTGACCTGCGACATCTGCAACGGCAAACGGTTTACGAAGGAGACCTTGGAGGTCAAGTACAAAAAGAAAAATATTTTCGACGTACTCTCAATGACGGTCGAGGAGGCTTTGGAGTTTTTTAACGATATTCCCGCGATATACGACCGGCTCAAGACGCTCGATGAGGTGGGGCTCGGATACTTGCAGTTGGGGCAAAGCGCCACCACTCTCTCGGGCGGGGAGGCCCAGCGCGTCAAAATATCCAGCGAGCTGTACCGCCCGCATCTGCAAAAAACCATCTACCTGCTCGACGAGCCGACAGTTGGCCTGCACTACGAAGACGTACGCAAGCTTATCGACATACTCAACAAACTGGTTGCGGCGGGGAACTCGGTGGTGCTTATCGAGCACAACATGGATATTATTAAAAACGCCGACTATGTGCTCGACTTCGGCCCCGAGGGCGGGGTCGGCGGCGGCAACTTGGTGGCCAAGGGCACGCCCGAGGAGGTCGCCGACAACAAACACTCGCACACGGGCAAGTATCTTAAGCGCGTGCTATGACGCTGGAGCAATTCAAGAAAAAGATGAAGAAGATACCCGATGCGCCGGGGGTGTACTTCTTTTTGGCGAAAAATAAAAAGATTCTTTATATCGGCAAAGCCACCAGTTTGCGCGACCGTGTGCGCAGTTATTTTGCCGGCGACCTCGGCGCCGTGCGCTCGCCGCTTATCACCAAGATGGTTGAGAGGGCCGCCTCGATTGACTGGAGGCAAACCGACTCGGTCTTGGAGGCTTTGATTTTAGAGGCAAATCTAATCAAAACCTACAAGCCGAAAGCGAATACCGATTTAAAAGACGATAAGAGTTTTAATTATGTTGTTATTACGAAGGAAGAGTATCCCCGTGTGCTGGTGGTGCGAGGCCGAGAGTTGACAAGCCACAAATTAAAAGGTGACACCTTTTTATTGGCTCATGTTTTTGGTCCTTTCCCGCACGGGTTGCAGCTCCAGCAGGCGATGAAGCTTATACGCAAAATTTTCCCGTACCGCGACAAGTGCGTGCCCTTCTCGGGTAAGGGAACACTTATGCCGCGTACAGCGGCCAAACGTTGCTTTAACGCGCAGATAGGCTTGTGCCCGGGCGTGTGCTCGGGCGAGTCTTCAAAAGAAAAATATCGTCGTACCGTGCGGCACATCGTGCTCTTATTTAAGGGCAAGAAAAAAGAGCTTATTAAAGAGCTTGCGCGCGAGATGAGACGCGCCGCCAAAGAAGAAAACTTTGAGGAGGCCAAGCGCCTGCGCGGGCAAGTGTTTGCGCTCGGGCATATCCAAGACGTTTCTCTTATTAAAGACGAGTATCGCAGCCCCTCAACAGGGCTCGGGGCGATTCGCTCGACGCGAATCGAAGCGTATGACGTCGCACACCTGCGGGGCGGCTCGAACGTGGGTGTGATGACCGTGGTCGAAGACGATGTCGCAAACAAAAACGAATACCGCAAATTTATCATTCGCATCGCTAAGGGCGGGGACGACGTGGGGGCGCTCAAAGAGATATTAAACAGGCGCCTTGGCCATGACGAGTGGCCTATGCCCCGGCTTATCGTCGTCGATGGTGCATCGGCACAAATCAACGCGGCCGAAAAATTGCTGGAGTCGCTGGGGATAAAAATCCCCGTGGTTGGTGTGGTCAAAGACGAAAAGCATCGTCCGCGCGAAATCCGCGGCAACCGAGAAGTAATCAAAGACCGCGAGCGCAATATTTTACTGGCCAACGCCGAGGCTCATCGCTTTGCCATCGGCTACCACCGCAAAAAACTCAGAAAAAATTTGAGTGTATAATTATTTATATGAGAACCGTGGTGGGGGTACTGCGCGGGGGGCCGAGCAGGGAGTATGAGGTTTCGCTCAAGACGGGAGCGGGCGTGCTCAATGCCTTGGATAAAGAAAAGTACGACCCGCGCGACATATTTATCTCGCGCGACGGGCAGTGGCACCTGCACGGGGTTGCCATGCACCCCGAGCGTGCCCTCCGCGGCGTGGACGTCGCCTTTAACGCCCTGCATGGCGAGTACGGCGAGGACGGCTCGGTCCAGCAACTGCTTGACTCGCTCGCCGTGCCGTACACGGGCTCGGGTGCTCACCCCTCGGCAGTTGCCTTTAACAAGCACCGCACCCGCGAGGCCGTTACCGCGCTTGGTGTAAAAATAGTGCATGGCAAAGTGGTAGACAATAGCCGCAGTGTCGAGGAGTTGGCGCACGAGCTTTTTAGGAGCTTTCCACATCCGGCGATAGTTAAGCCCGTAAGCGGCGGCTCGTCAATAGGCATCGCTACCGCAGAACACTTTCATGGCCTGGTGTGGGCTCTTGAACACGCGTTTAAAATCTCGCCCACGATCTTAATCGAAGAGTATATAAAAGGCCGTGATGCGACAGTTGGTGTTATTGATAATTTTAGAAACGAAAAAACATACACCACAATCCCGGTGCCGGCCACCTTTACCGACCAAGAAAAAAATATCCTGGCCGCCGCGGCCCGTGCCGTGCACGAGGGGCTCGGGCTCGCGCATTACTCGCGCTCGGACTTTATCGTGAGCCCGCGCGGCATTTACTTTTTGGAGGTCAACACCCTGCCGGGCCTCACTGAGGAGTCTTTATTGCCCAAAGCGCTTGCGGCCGGGGGCACCTCTTTATCCCAATTTCTGAATCATGTGATATCCTTGGCCCGCAACAAAATATGAGCGAATTGGCGAAGAAAAAATGCAAAGCGTGCGAGGGGTGTGTCGACCCTTTGTACCCCGAGCAGTCGGAGGAGTTGCTCAAGCAACTAAAGCCCGAATGGATGCTGATAGACCAGTGCCGGATGCTGGCGCGCGCTTTTACCTTTAAAGATTTTAAACAAGCGCTCGACTTTGCCAACAAAATAGGCGCTATCGCCGAGGCAGAGGGGCACCACCCCGACCTGACAGTCGGCTGGGGCAATGTGGGGGTTGAGTTAACCACCCACGCCATCGGGGGACTCTCTGAAAATGATTTTATCATCGCGGCCAAAATAGACGAGCTTGGAAAATAAAAAACCGGCCGCGGAGAAGCGCATGCCGATTATTGAAGTTAGAACTTAGCGGAACCCAGGGCGATAACGGCGAACACGAACACGAACACCGCAGTCACCGCAAGTGCGTGCAACTTTGGCATTATGGTTGCCATTGGTTTCCTCCCTGAAGGTGCTTTCCAGTCGCGACCGCCTATCCTACAGGCACTAGGTGCGCTGTCAATGAAGTGAAGTGGGGACTACGTGTTGACAAAGTGTGGACAGGCTGCCCTTGGGATAAGAATATTGGTATTTTGGCGTTCTTGACGTAAGATAAAAAGTAAGGGCCCGTAGCTCACTTGGTAGAGCGCCTCATTTGCAATGAGGAGGTAACCGGTTCGATCCCGGTCGGGTCCACACCCATAGCAAGGACACCCCAACTGCCTCGGTGCTATGGGAGGTAACCGGTTCGATCCCGGTCGGGTCCACAGAGCACCTTTAGCTCAGCTGGTTAGAGCGCTGTACTCACACTACAGAGGTCTCAGGTTCGAATCCTGAAAGGTGCACCAAGGACACAAGTACCTGCCCTGCGGCAGGTCTTGTGCTTTGGTGCAAGGCACAGCGATGTTTTGCAATTGCAAAACCGCGAGCCGGGGTCGCGGGCAAATTCTGCGACGGCAGAATTTGACTCGTGACCACCACTAGTTAGACAATTTGTGTACTTAATGGTATGGTTTTTACCGTACTGCCGGCGCGGTGTCGGCGGTGAAATATAGCTACTAGGGGGTAGCAAATGCAATGCAGGGTGATGCACCAGTTCACGCGTAGGCTTCTCGACTCAAATATCATGGGTCCGGACGGCCAGCCTTCCCGGGTTATCAAGGCCTTTGAGATCAAGGGTCCTTGGCCCAACGAAGATGCGGCGCGTGCCCGGGTTGTCATCAAATGCGGCCGGGACTCGAAGGGCGATCTTTTCGGCCGCGTCTATCTGAGCAACGACTACCAGCGGGTTGGGAATCTCTTCCAGCCCTGGACCCTGGTCGACCTTCGGCAGGAAAACTACCGCAACCTGCCTAAGTTCAAGGACTTTGCTCAAAAGCTTGGATTTTCGGCCGCGTCGGTGTTTGCGAAGTTTGTCCTGGACAAAGTTTACAACGCCAAGACTCCGATCCCGGCTGAGCCACCGCCACCGCAGCCCCGGCGGGGCAGGGTGCAGAACGCCCGGCAGGCACACGTGCAGGTGTAAGCGTTGATTCGGGTCGGGTCGCCACACGGCGGCTCGACCCTTTTTCTTTTTACTGTTATATTTCCTCATATTCGGGCTGTAGTATACCGGTAGTACACACGCTTCGGGTGCGTGGAGACTGGGTTCGATTCCCAGCAGCCCGACAAGATGCTATAGTTTTTCAGTTCAGGGGCCGTTAGCTCAGCTGGTAGAGCGCGTCATTCGCATTGACGAGGTCAGCGGTTCGACTCCGCTACGGTCCACAAATAAGTTTTTGGTATAAAAGTATAAAATTTTTAGTTTGTAATGTTTTGCCGGATGTGGCATAGTGCTGTCAGAAATTGGTCTTGCAAGTCACGATTGCCTGTGGGCAAGGTCTTGCATAACTTGGGAGGACTATCATGTTCAGAAGCTTCAGAAAAGCACTTTGCGGGTGCGGATTGCATTCGTGGTCCGCAGTCGAACCCGGTAGCGTGCATCTGACGAACGACAAGTACGCCATCATCGGTGTGCTCTGGGCTCAGGTCGGCACGCAAAAATGTGTTCGTCCGGGCTGTAGCGCAAGCAGGCAGGTTGTTCGTGAAGGCGAGCATGGCTACGACGGCCTAAATATCACCGCCGGCGGTTGCTACCAGATTTCTGAGCTCGACATCACGACCGGCTGGAGTCGGGGCCGTCGAAATCCGAAAGAAGTGTTGGATCTCGAGCTTTACAACCATCCGGTCGCCCTTACAAGACTTGGGGTAGGTGTCGCCGCATAATACGCCGCGAGTTGGCCGCATCCACTCGCGGCCTTTTTTTATGAAAATTGTAGGTGCTTCACTAATACTCTTCGCTACCGCCGCGTTTAAAGACGCGGTAGAGGTAAAAATAGAAATGATATCATGAGCACTGTGGCGATTGTCTTTAATATTTTCGCGCTTGCGGCTGTTTGCGCGACGGCTGCCATGCACTGGTTTGGCATAGAGTCCTATTTGTACTGGACATATCCCTGGTGGGACATACCGACGCATATTTTGGGCGGCCTCACTGTAGGTTTTTGGGCGGCGGCTGTCGCCACGCGCCGGCATCTGCCGCCGCTGCGCGCCGCGCTCCTTATTGTGGGGCTAACCTTTGTTGTCGCTATCGGGTGGGAGGCATGGGAGTTTGCCGAGGGCGTGAGCGGCGGTTTTGTGGACGCGATTAAAGACCTCGCCGACAGCCTTGTAGGAGCCCTTGCGGTGTCCGGTATCTATAAAATTTTTAAAGGTCGAGACTAGCCGACAGGTTTGCCGCCGCGTCGAGCGTGCCGCGCACGTCGGCGATAAAAGATGCTGAGGCCTGGGTGATTCCCTCGGCGTGTTTTGCGAGCTCCGCCTGCCACCGGGTTGCCACGGCCGCCGCGGCGGCCGTGTTGCCTTTGGACTGCAGTTTGGCCACCAGTGCCGCGACATCCTCCGCATGCGCGTCGAAGTTTGCCTGGAGCGCCGCCTGCGCTTTGTCGTCAAGCTTGCCCTGCGCGGCGAGCTTTTGCGCCTCGTCGAGACGCGCCACCGCGAGCAAAATGGCCCAACCGGCCTTTGCTTCGTCGTTTATGGCGAGAGCTCCCTGCACGTTTTCGTTTACCGCGGTTTTAAAGCCCCACAGCGTGTCGCCGGGGAGCGAGTTCTGCGCGGCCACCGCGGTGCCGCCACCGAGCACGGCTGCAATTAAGAGTGCTATAACAATCGCAGGCATGGGTGTATTCTACCGCACCTTTGTGATAAAATGGCTCTAAGTATGGATACGGGTCTGCATATATCGCTCGCGGCCGAGCGGGTGGGTACCTTTTTGGGTTTGCCCATTACCAACACGCTCATTGCCGCGTGGGTGGTCATCGCCGTGCTGGTTTTGGTTGGCTTGTTGGTGCGCCGCAACCTCTCGCTCGTGCCCGGCAAGCTCCAAAACGCCTTCGAGATGCTTATCGAGTACGTGTTTAACATGATGGAGCAGACCTTCGGCAGCCGCGTTTTGGCGGCGCGCTACTTTCCGTTTATTGCGACTATTTTTATATTTATTCTGGCCTCAAACCTGTTCGATTTTCTTCCTATTTTCGGCACGTTCGGGTTTTACCACGGGGAGGAGTTTATTCCGTTTTTTCATCCGGTCAACGCCGACCTCAACACCACGCTCGCGTTGGCTATTATCTCGTTTTTTGTCATCGAAGTGAGCGGCATACTCACGCTCGGCGTGTTGAAATACGGCTCAAAGTTTGTTAATCTGAAAGCAGGCGCGATGATGTTTGTCGTGGGGCTCCTTGAGCTCATCGGGAACCTCGCGCGTCTCATCTCGTTCTCCTTCAGGCTCTTCGGAGCTATTTTTGCGGGCGAGGTGCTGTTGATGGTTGTCGGGACGTTTGTGCCGTACTTTTTGCCGGTGCCGCTGATGGCCTTTGAGGCTTTTATCGGCCTCCTGCAAGCGGGCATCTTCGCAATTTTGACTATGGCGTTTATTAAAATCGCTGTAGAAGAACCACATGTGGAGCACAAAGTAGCAAGTAACAAGTTCCAAGTATCAAACAAGTAAAAAAGTATTAAACTTGAAACTTGAAACTTGATACCTGAAACTTGTTACTTATTAATTATTAAAATTAATTTATGGACATAGAAGTAGCAAAAACATTGGGCATGGCGCTGGTCGTCGGTTTGGGCGTCATCGGTCCGGGCATCGGGCTCGGCATCTTGGTTTCGAAGGCCTTGGAGGCCATCGGCCGCAACCCCGAAGCCGCCCCGCTGATACAGACCACGATGTACATCGGCATCGCGGTTACCGACGTGCTCGCTATCTTTGCGGTGGTTATTGGATTCATAATCAAGTTTACTTGATTAAATTAAAAAGTAGTTTACGTAATTTCCTGTGCAAGCAATCTTCTCTACCTTCGGCATAGACTGGCGGCTGCTCATCATCAACATGGTCAACTTTGGCCTGCTGTTGTTGGCGCTGTGGTACTTCCTGTACGGCCCGGTTATGAAGATGCTCGAAGAGCGCCGTCAAAAAGTCGCGGACGGAGTCCGTGATGCTGAGTCAGCGAAGCAGACGTTGCAAGAAATCGAAGGCTCGCGCCGCGAGGTGCTGGCGCATGCCGGCAAAGAGGCCGACGGTATAGTGGCCGAGGCCCGCGCCGCCGCCCTGCAAAAAGAGCGCGAGATACTGGCACACGGCGAAGTAAGCGCAAACGCGCTGGTTAAAGACGCCGAGGCCCGCGCACAAGAACTCAAGACCCGCGCGATAGAGGAAAGCAAGCAGGAGGTCGCCAAGCTCATCGTTCTCGGCATGCAAAAGGCCGCAAAACCCCAAGGCTCCGCCTTGGGCAAATAAAAAGCATATGTTAGCCACCAATTACGCCAAAGCTTTATACACCCTCGGGGGGAACGCCAAAAACCTGCGCGGCCTGCGCACGGTGCTTGCGCGCCGCGGACACGAAAAACTCCTTCCCCAGATTTTTGCCGAGTACAAAAAGCTGGTGCTCGGCGCGGAACGTCTGGCACAGCACAAAGAAGTAACACCCGAAAAAGAACAAACGCGCATATTGCTGGAGCTCTATAAAAAACTGACCAACGCCTAAATTTGTATGTCTAACTTCATCGAACAATTTAAAAAAGAGATAGAGGGCTTTGAGCCCAGCGCCCGCCCCAAAAACATCGGCATAGTGTTGCGTGTGGGCGACGGCGTCGCCGAGATAGAGGGCCTGCCGGGCGCGGTCATGTCCGAAATGGTCCGGTTTGACACCAGCGGAGGCAAAAGCCTTGCGGGCGCGCTTGAGGGCGGGGTTAAGGAAGTTTTCGGTGTCGTTCTTAACCTCGAAGAGGAGTCGGTGCGCGCGATTATTTTGGGCGACCCGGGCGCCGTGGCCGAAGGCATGGAAGTTATCCCGACCGGCCGCGTGCTGTCTATCCCGGTAGGTGAGGCGTTGCTCGGACGCGTAGTTTCGCCGCTCGGCGAGCCGCTCGACGCGCAGGGTGCTATTAAGGCTGACAAACATAACCCTATCGAGCGCGAGGCGTACGGCGTGATGGCCCGCCAGTCGGTCAACCAGCCCCTGCACACCGGCATCAAAGCCATCGACTCAATGATCCCGATAGGCCGCGGCCAGCGCGAGCTGATTATCGGCGACCGCTACACCGGCAAAACAACCGTCGCCATCGACACCATCCTCAACCAAAAGGCGGAGCCGAAAGAGAGCCGGCCTATTTGCATCTATGTTTCGATCGGGCAAAAAGAAAGCAAGACCGCCCGCTTGGTAGCCCAGTTAAAGCAGGCGGGCGCGATGGAGTACACGATTGTCGTAGACGCAGGCGCCTCGGCTCCGGCCGCCATGCAGTACCTGGCACCGTTTGCCGGCGCAGCTATCGGCGAGTACTTTATGGACCAAGGCCGCGACGCGCTCATTATTTATGACG
>JBBUFU010000082.1:0-1376 GCA_038056365.1 Patescibacteria group bacterium | reverse complement strand
AGCGAGCTTGAAGAAGAGCTAAACGACCCCGACCTCGAGACGACGCTCCACAGCGACATCTTTACCCACCGGGTGTTCGTCTTTACCCCGACCGGCGACGTGGTGGACCTGCCGCTCAACTCGAGCTCGATAGACTTTGCCTACGCGATACACTCCGACATCGGCGACCACGTTTTTGCCGCCAAGGTCAACGGCAAAATGGTACCGCTAGACACCGTGCTCCACAACGGCGACATCGTCGAGATAGTCACCAAAAAGTCGGCGGCGCCCAAAGTTAAGTGGCTCGACTTCGCCAAAACGACGCTCGCGCGCCGGCACATTAGGATTGCTATGGAGAAAGAGGCCGCCAGCGCGGCCCCAAAAAAACCCGCGCCGAAGGGCAAAAAATAATTTTAGAGAGAGAAGCTGCCCGGGTCGAACGTATTTTCGTCTTTTTCTATTTCTTGCCCGGTGCGGTCATCAAGATTTTGGGCTGCCGGAGCCTGGTCAGGAAAATGGTCTGGTTGAGGCGGAGCCGACCCGAGGACCTTTTCCTGAGTAGGGCCGGAGGCCCTGGTCCCGGCAATCCTTGCCGCCAGGTGGCCGAAGATAACCCGCAGGTCGTCCTCGGACATAAAGTCTATCGAGAGTTTGCCGCCATGCTCTTTGGTTTCGATGGCGACGCGGGTGCCGAGCGCCTCGGTCAACTCCTTCTCCATGCTCAAAATTTCTGGCGAGTACAAGTATTCCTTTTTGCGGACGCGGTCGACCGCAATGCGCCGCGCAATAGCCTCGGTGTCGCGTACCGTTAGGTGCTTGAGCAACACTTCCCTGAACAAGGTCTCCTGTTCTTGCGGGCGGTCGGCAAGCATCAACAGCGGACGCGTGTGGCCCTCGGCGATTTTGCCCCCGGAGAGCGCGTCCTGCATCGACTGCGGCAACAGCAGGAGGCGCAGGGTGTTGCTCACATACTCGCGGCTCTTACCTACCTTTTCGGCAATCTCGAGATGTTTAAATTTAAATTCTCTTACCAGGCGGTCAAACGCCTTGGCGCGGTCGACGGGGTTTAAGTCTTCGCGCTGGAGATTTTCGATAATCGCAAGCTCGAGCTTGGTCTTGTCGTCGTCTTGCCCCGCGCGGATTAGCACCGGCACCTCGCGCAGGCCCGCCAACTTGGCGGCGCGCAGGCGGCGCTCCCCCGCTATGAGCTCGTACTCGGTCGCCATGCCGCCGTCACCTTTCTCTACCTCGACGCGCGAGACCGTAAGCGGTTGTATAACGCCGTACTGGCGGATAGAGCGCGAAAGGTCGTTTAGCTTTTGCGGGTCAAACTCGCGCCGGGGTTGAAATGGGTTGGGGCGGATCTTCTCCACCTCGACCCAAAAAATGGCGTTGTT
>JBBUFU010000081.1:0-20628 GCA_038056365.1 Patescibacteria group bacterium | reverse complement strand
GCGGTTTTTTAACACCTCTATCGGGGTTAGCGCCATCATGGGCATGTATGCCCTGTTGCAGGTAACCCACAGTTTTGGATTTGCGGCAACCTCGCAGAGCGGCGCGCGCGCCGACACCACCTTTGGCAACGCCACGTACTTGGCGGTGTACATGCTCTTTAACATCTTCCTTACGCTCTTTATGCTTGCTCGCCGCTCTCAAGCGGGGAGGCTCTCGGCCCTGTGGCAAAGCTGGTACGGCGTCGCGCTGGTACTGCAGTTTGTAGGACTCTACTTTACCGAGACGCGCGGCGCCCAGCTGGGCGTCATCGGCGGGCTCATCGTCGGCGCGGCGTGGGTCGCTGTTTTTGCCTCGAGCCCCCACTTAAAAAAGTTGCGGCGCGGAGCTTTGATATCATTGGCCGTCCTCGTCGTTCTTGTGGCGAGTTTCATCGGCCTCCGCGGGACCTCGTTTGTCAAAAACGCTCCGGCGCTGAGTCGCCTGGCCTCTATCTCGCTTAACGACGCTACGGTGCAGTCGCGCCTCTTGTATATCTGGCCCACCGCCCTGCGCGGCATCGCCGACAAGCCGGTCATCGGCTGGGGCGAGGAAAATTTTAACTTTGTCTTCAACAAGTACTACCGGCCCGAGATGTACAACCAAGAGCAGTGGTTTGACCGCGCGCACAACCAGTTCCTCGACTTTGGCATCGCGGGCGGGGTGCCGGCACTGCTTTTGTACGCGGCGCTCTTTGCGCTTGGCGTGTGGGCCATATGGCGCTCGCGGCTTAGCGTGCTGGAGCAGGCATCGCTTATCGCGCTCCTCTCGGCATATGCCTTTAACAATCTGTTCGTGTTCGACAACCTGGTGAGCTTCTTTTATTTCTTTGCTCTGCTGGCATTCCTCCACAGTATCTCGCGCAAAGAACTGCCGGGGTGGATGTTCCTCTCGCGGCCCATGAGCGAGCGGGGGCTTGCCGTCGCGGCGCCCTTGGTTGTGCTGTGTGTTGCCGGCGCAGGGTGGTACTTCAACGCGCCGGCATTGGCGCGCGGGACTAGCTTGGTGCAGGCGGTCAGCTCGCAGAGCTCGGCGCAAGTCAACCTCGCGTTCTTTGAACGGTCCGTCGGCGGGAGCGCGTTCCCCGGCAACCCCATCGGCGTGCAAGAGTCGGTCGAACAGTTGTCGCAATTTACCGCCAGCACTGTCGCGCCTTCGTCGGTCGACCCGGCCGTCAAACAGCAATATATGACGCTCGCGCAGGACAGCCTCCAAAAGTTGATGGCCGAGCGCCGGCACGATGCGCGGCTTGAGCTCTTTATGGGTACGCTCCTCTCGGGGTTTGGCTCCCACAGCGAGGCGCTCGTCTACCTCGAGCAGGCCAGGGCCGACAGCCCCAAAAAACAGCAGATACTCATGCAGTTGGGGCTGGTGCAGTTGCAGGCGGGGGCTCCTATCGATGCGATAGCGACCCTGCGCACGGCGTTTGAGGCGGCGCCGGAGTATGACACCGCGCGCGTGCTGTACGCCAGTGCGTACTACTATGTCGGCGACCTTACGCACGGCGACCAGCTTATTATCGACAAGTGGGGCACGGTTATCGTCGACAGCGACCAACTCTTGCAGGCGTACACCAACACCAAGCAGTGGGTCCGCGCCGAGGGCATCTGGAAGTTGCGCATAAGCAAAGACCAAAACAACGTGCAACTGCACCTCGGGCTCGCCTCGACCTACTTTGCCGCCGGCGACAAGGCAAACACTATTCTCGAACTCCAAACGGTGGCCAAGCTCCAGCCCTCTTCGGCCGCGCAGATGCAGACTCTGATAACGCAGATAAAAAACGGCACTCTTAAACCGTAGTATACTGGGGGCATGTGAGCAGGGTAGCGAACTCTGTATCATTGTCCGCAAAAACTCCGCCGCAAGGCGGAGTTTTTGTATGCGTTAAGCCCAAGTATTTTTATTTAGTAAGTTCACTATGATATATCATAGTAAGAATATAGAGAGTTTTTTTTATTTCTTTGTTCCAAACAGGAGGAAGTGGCCCGGGTACTTCTTTTTTAAGCGGTACAGGGCACTGGTGGCGTAAAGGCGTTTTGCCTCCTGCTTTGCTTTTCGCTTTTCAAATTCCTGCTCCATGCCCTGGACAGCCTGCTCGTACCCCGGCAGTTGGTCCTCGAGCCAGCGCTGGACCCGGTGGATAGTGTCGTGGCCGACCTTTAGGTCGGCGGCAATGTCGTCGTAGGTGCTGTCCCCGATAAGCTGCCGCGCGATGATAATGCGGCGCCCGAGCATAATGCGCTCGCTTTCGGTCAACAGGTCGCGCAAAAACAGCTTCATAGCCTCGCGGCCGCGCACCGTGCCGGCCGCCGTATAAAGGGCATCCAAAGTTTCTATGCGTTGCCGGTCGCTGAGTTCTTTAGCCTTTACCTTCATCCTGCGTACTATGATATATCATAGTAAACAACTCAGACAGAGGAAATCAGGCGGAGGGTGGGGATAAAGGATTATAGGTGGTTTCTTTTTCTATTTAGGGTAGTATTTATCCACACACCCCATACCAAAAAACCTTGCGAACAAAGTCCCGCCCTGGGGCTCCGGTTACTCGCAAGGTTTCCGTCTCTAGGGTGGGATTTTGTTATCCGGTTCGTAAAAACCTTGCGCGTGTGAACATAATTAAGGCGTTCGAGAAGTCCTTGGGCGAGTATGAGCGTATCCAAAAAAGCAAGCACTGGAAGAAGTTTGACCGCCGCCGGCATTTATACACCCTTGCTAATCTGGAGAACTTTAGGAACAACCAGCTTTCTGAAGGGCTGGACCCGACGTTCCCGCTAGAGGTGCAGCGGGAGATATACCTCCAACTCATCGCCGAGGTGGGCGAAAAATATGTGCGCGGCAATCTTTCTAGCTTAAACGTCGGCAATGGGAGGCACGGCTTTGTGCAAGACGGGCTTTTTGTTGACGGAGGACAAAATTACGAGATTAGATGGCTTTATGACCTTGAGGCGGCCGTCTTTGTAGAAAAGAAGATTCATTTGGTGTGTGAAATTGGCGGCGGTTACGGTTCATTTGCGCAAAAGATACGCGCCCGGTTCGGGGGCAAGTTTATCCTTATTGATTTGCCAGAGGCAAACGCATTGTCGGCCTACTATCTCTCGAAACACTTCCCGAACGCAAAGTTTCTTTTGGCCGACGAAATTTCTGGCCGGGTGGTTACAAAAACACACGTCGAGCAGTGTGACTTTATTATCATTCCGCCGTGGTACACACTGGCCGGGGATGTGTCTGTCGACTTGTTCATCAACACGCGTTCCTTTATGGAGATGAACATAGACGTTATTGGTCGGTACTTCGCACTGATACAAAGCCGCATCGCCCCGGGCGGCTTTTTCTTCAACCTCAACCGCTACCAAAAGCACTCTGTGGGCTACCCCATAAAATTTTCAGAGTACCCCTATGATGAAAAATGGAACGTGGTTCTCTCAAAGCCCGCGTGGCGACAACCCGACCACCGTTTTCTGCTGACGCAGCGGACTGAAACAAAGGGCGACATTGGTGAAGAAATAAAGCGAATTAAGGCTGAGGGTGAGAAGTTTATTCCAAAAGCTGGCCTGTGGCAGGGCCTCAAAAACCTAGTAAACCGTTTACGATACCAATACTTTTACTATGATATATCATAGTAAAAAATGTTAGTTCGAGGGTGGGGACAAAAAACTCCGACGAAATTTGCCTGCGCTAGACAGGCTGGAACTCTTTAGGGAGTGTCTAGTTTGCCGCCTCTAGGAACCACTCCTCGTTTAATCCTTGGAAGGGGACCTGTTCGTCCCATGGGATATCGCTACGCGTACTCGTAGCGAAGTCGTCAAAAAATGCCATGAACCTATACCCACTAGAATCCTCTAAGACTAAATAACCAAAGTCATCACTGTCGAAACAATAACTACAACGATAGCTATATACCGCCCTAACTATTGAATAATATCGGTCCTGTAAATAACCGGTTTTTTCCTCGGCGGGGCTCACGATGTGATTTCCTGGGGACTTATAGGTTGATAGATTTATGTAACCATCGACATCAATATCAGACATTTGCCTATACTTTACTTCGTAGGGGCTAAACTCGACGTAAGTACTTGTCGCCATAACTATCTTCTTATTTTTAAGAATTGCCGGAAGGGGACGCAGCTCTTCGCAGTTGCTCGAATTGTTCGGAGGGCAGTACTCTTTCAAGTTTAGCGAGACTATTGATTCGGCAAACTTTTTATTGTGACTGCTGAGGTATAAAACACCTTGCCAAAGCAAATATGGGGCCAATACTATTCCTATCACCACCAGAACACTTATTGCAGAATGTCTTTTTGGCCCTGTTCCAGAGGCAGTCTCTTTTGGGGTGGTCCGTAATAGGGTATGTACCAAAAAACCGAAACCGACCAAAGTAGAAAAGCTTGTCAGAGGAAGCAATATTACGTTGACTATAAGGGCGACGGCGGTATGACTTCTCCCTAAAGCAACGAGAAAGAACTCCATGAGCGCTCCCAACAAGGCGGAGAGAAACAAGACAGAGAATATAAAAGTGGTAATAGAGGCTATCCATTGGAAGAATTTGTGAGAAACAAAAGTGAGGCTGATTTTCTTGCTGATGTAGTATGCGGCCAAAGGAATCCCTATAACAGACAGCATTCCTCCAAAAACGGTAATTATTTGTAGAAATATCATGTTGACAACTTATAAAGTACCACGTAAAAATGTGCTAGCATTTTTCTTATGAACACTTCAGGGGTTTTGGGGCGTGTATGGCGGTGGATTAAGTGGCCTATTATCGTATTGGCGGTTGGGTATGTCGCTCTGGTTGGATGGAATATTACGTACCGCCTTGGCCAAGCAAGTACGGCCGAAGCAGTTGCTCAGATACACGCGCAAAAGCTGACGCTGGCCGATGTTGAAGGCAAAAACCTACCGCCCGTGCCCGACCAGGCCGAAAACGATGCCACGGTGGCGGGCATAGACAAAAATAATAACGGCATCCGCGACGACGTTGAGCTGGCGATTTTTAAAAAATACCCCAACTCCGCAAAAATCAGAGCCGCCGAATTGCAATACGCGATGACTGAGCAGATGTTTTTGACGAGAGTATTTGATACAGGTACGTGGAAAGCGGTTGCGGAGGAAAATGGACGTGCTCATACTTGTATTATAGATTCGGGTGCAAATAGAAAAGAAGTAGAAACTCTGACTTTTAACACTGATTTGCGAACTATTGCTAAAAATAACGCCTTCGAGTTTACTACAACTGTTGGTTCTGCTGGGGGTATACCATGCGACGTGTCTTTGTAATTTTATTTATATTCTTTTTACCCCTACTCGCACAAGCGGCATGTTCTGCTAATGGATATACAGTTGTCTTTACGAATGGAATTTTTAATACCAAAGCCAAGGCTTACGAAGATAAACAAGCTCTACAAGATAAATTAGGTAATAATTTTAACGGTCAGCCAGTAAATTATATTGTTGGCTACAACGAAAGACATATTGCCGGGGCGGGGGATTTGGTTGAGGCGGTTTTGCCTCAGCTCGACCAATATGACCTCGGTACCATTTTGCGCCAAATGCACGAGCAGGTGCAGACGCGCAAACTTATTGTCGTCGGGCATTCGCAAGGTGCCATGTACGCCAATCGCATCTACGATTATCTTTGGCAACATGCCGAGCCCAAAGAGGCGATGGCAATATACGGAGTAGCAACGCCCGAGACCATCCTGCAGGACAAGGGCAAATACATTAATTACGAAGGAGACAATGTTATTTATAACCATTCAAATCAGATCGGCGGGGTCGTGCCGCCGCCGTTTAACGTATCTATACAAGATTGGTGGGACGACCCTAACGCCAAGGGTGATAATGTTGGCCATGGTTTTATCACCGCCTACCTCGATAATTTTGCCGACAGAATTACCTCGGAGATAAAAAGTGAGATGTTTGTCCTGCGCCCGGCCTACTCATCCGAGGCCGGCGGCACCGATTGCTTTATCCCCCCTGATGACACTTTTGGGCATAAGGCGGCGGCGGTCGGGCTGGTGGTAACCGATTTTTATGCCGACTCGGTCGTAGGTATAGCCAAAGAGGGGTACGGCCAGGCCAAAGTTGCTTTGCGTGCGGGAGGCACGGCTCTTGCCGCGGTGGGTAATTTTTTTGGCACAATTGCAAGCGTCTTTTCGCCCAAATCAAACACCTCAGACGCCGACTCTGAGCGCGCGCTTAACGACACCGGGATCGCCCTGCTCAATGCCTTAAATCTGACCAGTCTTGATATGCAAACAGCCGACCAACTACAGCGCGACACGCAGAAAAAGAAAAATAATAACCGTATGGGCGGGGCGGCGGTGCTGGCTTTGGTGCCGGAGGAGCCTCAACCTCAAGGCGAGGTGCTCGGCTCTACCACCGAGGCGGTGGACACACCCACCGCAACCACCACGCCTTTTCCTACCGCTCCCGCGCCCATGCCCGCCGAAAATGTGCATTACAACGCGCCGAGCTTTGGCGGTGCGGCGGCGGTAGCGCAGGAAGAAGAGGCTCCGCCCGCCCCGCCGGAGGAGCCCGCACCAACCGCCGCCGAGTTGTTTGCCGCCTCGCCGCCTGTCATCTCCTACAGCAACTGGAGGGGGGAGGCGGGCGTAGGCGTAGGCACAAGCGCTTGCCAGATGGTCACACGCATAGTCGACATTGCCTGGTCGGCCGTCCCCAACGCCGCGTACTACGAGCTGTGGGTGACGGGGATGGTCCCGGCTTACGTGGCCGACTTTCTCTACGCGACGACCACCGCAACTACCTTCCCCGACTTTTCGTTTGTAAATGCGACGCCGTCAGGCATCACCCCTGCCACCATCTGGGTGGTCGCGCGCGACGCGGCCGGCAACTCGGCCACCACGAGCTCGCTTATCAGCAGTGCGCTTGCCGACCAGCAGGGTCCGGCCGTCGTGTCGTTTTCGCCGGCAATCCAAGCAACCGGCGTTGCGGTCGGCTCGCCGGTCGTGCTTACCTACGACGAGCCGCTTGACCCAACCACCGTCAGCGACCAAGCCTTTTTTCTGTATCAACTCATCGTGATGTTTCCTCCGAGCCGAGTTGCGGTACCTGTCACCGTCTCGCTCAGCCAAGACGGCACGGCGGTGACGATTACCCCGGAGCAGACGCTCGAGTACGCAACCGGCTACAGCCTCGCCTCCTCGTGCGCGATGAGCGACCTGGTCGGCAACCATCCGCCCTTCGGTATCTCTATTTTCTCCAACCTGGTCGACCCGTACTTCACCACTGTGGACGCCCCAAGCTCGCCTCCGCCACCGCAGGAGATGTAGCGGCCCTGCTATACTAAATAAGTGCGCTTTGGGCGGGGAGCGGGGCACTCACATTAGGACAATGTATTGGAGCTCGCTTTCCGCTTCCCGTTCAGAGCACATGGGTTCCTCAAAAACGAAGTTTCCAGGAACGCAGAAAATTCTTTGCTAAGAATTTTCCTATGTCCGGCGCCGTCGCGCCTCCCAACATTCCCGAAAACTTGTTTTTGATCCACTATGACCATCGAAAAAAACATCCCGCTCGCGCCCTTGACTACGTTTCGCCTTGGCGGCGCGGCGCGCTATTTTGTTCGGGTAAAAAATATAGACGAACTGCGCGAAGCATTCGAAATCTCGAAATCTCGAAATCTCGAAATTTTACTACTGGGCGGCGGGAGCAATCTTTTGATAGACGACGCTGGTTTTGGGGGTTTGGTTATCAAAATCGAAATAACGGGAGTCGAGCAGGACGGCGCGCGGTTGATTGCGGGCGCGGGCGAGAGCTGGGACGCACTGGTTAAACGGGCCGTCGAAGAAAATTTGTGGGGGCTCGAAAATTTGTCGGGCATCCCCGGCACCGTGGGGGCGGCGCCCGTGCAAAACATCGGCGCGTACGGGGCTGAACTCAAAGACACGCTCGAGTGGCTTGAGGCGCTCGATACTACAAACGGGGAAGTCTCGCGGTTTATAAACAACGAATGCGGTTTTGGGTATCGCACAAGTCTCTTCAAAAAGAATCCGGGCCGGCATGTAATACTCCGCGCCGCTTTTAATTTAAAAAAAGACGGCAAACCAAACGACTCATACAAAGACCTGGTTGATATATCAAGGTTGAACCTCGGTGAAATACGGGCAAAAGTGCTTGCTATACGGGCGCAAAAGTTCCCCGACCTTGCCCAAGAGGGCACGGCGGGGTCGTTTTTTCTCAATCCTGTTGTAACCCCGCAAGTTGCGGCGGCCCTGGCACAGCGCTACCCGGACCTGCCGCAGTTTGAGGTGGAGGGCGGCATTAAGTTGTCGCTGGCGTGGCTTTTGGATAACGCGCTTAACCTCAAGGGCGCGAGCATCGGCGGCGCGCGGCTTTTTGAACGCCAGCCGTTGGTTATTGCGGCTAGCCCCGAGGCGCGCGCGGGCGATGTGTACGCGTTGGCGCAAAAAATAAAAAAAGAAGTGCGCGAAAAGTTAGGAATAGAAATAGAAGAAGAGGTCAGGATTTTGTGCTAAGTCGGTTATCCACACATGACGGCGAATTTTCATTGTATATACGCAAATAAAGTTCGATACTTATAGATAGAGCATCGAAGTGCTCTCTAGAGGTACTCCTAGGATATTTCTTTAGAGCGGTCGAGCGATGCGTAGCCCAATGCGGCGTAAGCCGCCACTATTATGGCAAAGAAAAAGAAGGCAAAGAAAAAGAAGGCAAAGAAGTCGCGCCGCTAAAGCGCGAATGCCTGGCCCCTTTGCCAAGCATCCTCTCGAAAGAAAAGCCGCCGAGTAATCGGCGGTTTTTCTTTGTTCGTGGTATAGTATTTCCCTCACACTATGTCATTTCTTCAGGGGCTGTGGGGAGACCCGGCCCAAAAAATAGTCGCATCTAGCCGTGGGTTGGTCGAGGCGGTCAACGCCTTTGAGCCGCAGTATGCGGCCCTTTCGGACCAAGAGCTCTACGACCGTACGCACAAGTTCCGCAACCGTATTTCGGCCGGCGAGACGCTCGAGGAGCTTTTGCCCGAGGCCTTTGCCGCGGTGCGCGAGGCGAGCAAGCGCACCACAAGACTGCGGCACTTTGACGTACAGCTGGTCGGCGGCGTAGTGCTCAACAATCGCGGCATCGCCGAGATGAAAACCGGCGAAGGCAAGACGCTGGTCGCGACCCTGCCGGCGTATCTCAACGGGCTCATGGCCAAGGGCGTGCACATTGTGACCGTCAACGACTACCTGGCGCGGCGCGACGCCGCGTGGATGGGGCAGGTATACGCGGCGCTCGGCATGGCGGTGGGTATCATCGGGAGCGACGGCTCGTGGCGCTATGATGCGGCGCACACGAGTTTGGCCGAGGACGCCGAGCGCGACCAGGAGGGGAGCTACAAGGTGCAGTACGAATTTTTGCGCCCGTGCACCCGCCGCGAGGCGTACGAGGCCGACATCACCTACGGGACAAACTCGGAGTTCGGCTTTGACTACCTGCGCGACCACATCGCCTACGACCCGCGCGAGCTGCGCCAGCGGGGGCACTACTTTGCGCTGGTGGACGAGATAGACTCGATACTTATCGACGAGGCCCGCACGCCGCTTATCATCTCGGCCCCCACCCAGGAGTCCGAAGACCTGTACCGCACCTTTGCCCGCATCGCGGGGCAGCTTGATAAAGAGCGCGACTACACCGTGGATGAGAAGCAAAAGGCCATCCAATTGACCGACGAGGGCATCACCCGGGCCGAAAAACTGCTCGGTATAGAGAACATATATAGCGAGGGCGGCAGCAAGTATGAGCACCACCTCGAGACGGCCACGCGCGCCAAAGCGCTCTTTCACTTAGACAAGGAGTACGTGGTGCGGGGCGGCGAGGTGGTGATAGTGGATGAGTTTACCGGCCGGCTCCAGCCCGGACGCCGTTGGAGCGAGGGATTGCACCAGGCCATCGAGGCCAAAGAGGGCGTCTCGGTGCAAAAGGAGAGCCGGACCTTTGCCTCTATCACCTACCAAAATTACTTCCGCCTGTACGACAAGCTTGCGGGCATGACCGGCACCGCCAAGACCTCCAGCGAGGAGTTTTATAAAGTCTACGGGCTCGAGGTCATTGAGGTGCCGACCAACAAGCCGGTCATGCGCAAAGACAATAACGACCTCATATTCCAGAGCGAGACGGGCAAGTTTGCGGCGGTCGCCCGCGGGATTAAAGAGTTGCATCAAAAGGGCCAGCCGGTCTTGGTGGGCACCGTGTCGATAGAGAAGAACGAACTTTTAAGCAACTTCTTGAAACGCGAGGGCGTGCCGCACGAGATGCTCAACGCTAAAAACCACGAGCGCGAGGGCGAGATAATCGCGAACGCCGGCAAAAAAGGCAAGGTGACCGTAGCGACCAACATGGCGGGCCGCGGCGTTGACATCAAGCTCGGCGGCGCGCTCGCCACGCCCGCCGAGGCCGAGGAGGTCAAAAGCCTTGGCGGGCTCTTTGTGCTTGGCACCGAGCGGCACGAGGCGCGCCGCATCGACAACCAGCTCCGCGGGCGCTCGGGCCGCCAGGGCGACCCGGGGGAGACGCAGTTTTTTGTATCGCTCGAGGACAGCCTGATGCGCATCTTTGCCCCCGACTCTATCAAAAGTATGATGGGGCGCTTTGGGATACCCGAGGACGAACCTATCCAAAACCGCATGGTCAACCGCGCGCTCGAGAGCGCGCAGACAAAAATAGAGGGTTTTAACTTCGACGCGCGCAAGCACGTGCTCGAGTTTGACAACGTGCTCGACAAACAGCGCCGCGCCATCTACGAGCGCCGCACTAAAATTTTGACCGGCCGGACCGGGCGGATAGCCGAGGTGTTGGCCGAGCTGGCGGGCGAAAGTGCCGAAGCTAAAACGCTTTTGGATAAAAAATCGGAGGAGCTGGGCGAGGAGGTGTTTCTTAATGCGGCGCGCGGTGTGTGCCTGCAGACGCTCGATATGTTGTGGGTCGACCACCTTGAGTCGATGGAGTACCTGCGCGGCTCGGTCAACCTGCGAGCTTACGGCCAGCGCGACCCGCTAACCGAGTACCGTCGCGAGGGCACGCGCCTGTTTAAAGACCTCGAAGAGATGTATCGCGGCCGTGTGTTCGAACTGTTGGAAAAGCTGGCCCCCCAGCCGGCGCAGGCGGGCCAGCCGGGAGTCATGCCCGCACCAACGCAGGTTTTTACCGTGCGCGCGCCGGGCGCCGAAACTATAGGTCGCAACGACCCGTGCCCCTGCGGTAGCGGCAAAAAATGGAAGGCCTGCGGCCTCAAAAACACCGAGGAGCACCAGCGCCTGCTGGCGGCGAAGAAATAATATGAAAACCGCCGTCATAACCGGCGTTAGCCGCGGGATAGGAAAAGCGACCGCACAAAAGTTTTTGAGCGAGGGGTGGTTTGTGGTTGGGACAAGCCGCAGCGGCACGGCGGACTTTCCGCACGACAATTTTGCCTGTATTGCACTCGATCTCAGCGACCCCGCAAGCATCGCCGCCGCCGGTAAAGCAGTTGCCAATCTCGGTAAAAAAGTTGACGCGCTGATTAACAACGCCGGGGTCAGTGTTGATGTTATGGACGGTGCGCTCGATGTCGGCGCGCTCCGCAAGACGCTCGAAGTAAACCTTGTCGGTCTTGCGGATTTTACAAACCGCATCTTGCCGCTCCTCAACAAGCCGGCGCATGTCATCAGCATTTCCTCCGTACTCTCCTCGCTCGACGAGCCGCTTCTTGAGGTGGACTGGTACGTGCCATCCTACAAAATCTCCAAAGCCGCGCTCAATATGTATACGCAGTGCATGGCGTGGCAATTGCGCGAGCAGGGGGTTACCGTCTCGGCCCTCGATCCGGGCTGGGTAAAGACCGACATGGGCGGCCCGGACGCGGTGCGCAAGCCGGAGGATGCGGCGCGCGATATATACAACCTTGCGACGGCAACCGTGGAGTCGGGGCAGTTTTGGCGCGAGGGCAAAAAGCGGAGCTGGTAATAAATGGACATTCTCACTAAAGTAAAATCGCTTGGTCTGCCCGACAAACAGTTTGTGGTTATGGGTAGCGCTATTTTGGAGTTGAAGGGAATACGAAAAGCCGGTGACATTGATATTATTGTTACGCGACAACTTTTTGAGCAACTCAGAGGAGATCCAGCCTGGCAGTACAAAACTAAACTGGGTGAGTTGGGCGGAGAAGAGGTCTCCTTTCTTAAAAAGGGAGAGGTGGAAGTATACCTGGATATCTATGGCGGGGGAGAGATAGACTTTTTTCTCAGTAACCCAACCCGGACAGAGGAAATAGGAGGTATCTACTTTGCGAGCCTAACTAATCTTCTAGAAATAAAGTCCGGCAGTTGGGACAGACCGAAAGACCGCGAGGATGCGCGGCTGATTAAAGAGTATTTGACTAAAAATCTCTGAGGACGTACAGTGGTGGACTTTCCCTTCCACCTCTAAGTTAAGGAGAAGGTTATGCTCAGACCGGTTCATGTCGATGGGTCCCACACTCGGGGGACGGTGCTTACCTTTGGTGCCGTGCTCGTCGGGGGCTGTTTCAAGGCCGAAGACGGTGGACTCTACCAAAAGTGGTGGGGAACCGACGAAGTCGGTTATCTGCTCACTGAAACAGGACCTGGCGTCTACAAGATTGAGTTTGAAAAAGGCGCTAAGTGGCTGGCCCTTAAACTCAAATGCACCATGTTGGGTGAGGTACAAGTGTTCGAAGAAGAGTAATATCTTCGACCCGTCTGTTCCTAGGCGGGTTTTTTCTTTGGTGTGTATAACTCACTTGTAGTATAAAAGACTACGATATATCGTAGTCTTATGCCGCACGTATCACGACACACACCGGTACGAAAAATTTCCGATAAAATCTTTAACCGATTGGTCGAGAACGTTACCACGAAGGGTTCGACTAAAGAGCGCCGCGCATTTTTTATCGATCTCCTGAGCCCTACTGAGCGGATTATGCTTTCAAAACGATATGCCCTTATTTACATGCTCGCCAAGGGCTACTCATTCGACACAATCCAAGAAACTCTACGAGTAAGCCCCTCAACCATTGGGCGCCTATGGTTAGCAATCCAAAAAGGAAAGTTTTCGAGTATAGTCAGCCGCACGAAAAGTTCCCGACAAGGGAATACGGATTTGATTCAGTGGCTCGCCGACTTGGTACCGCCTATGAGTAGTTCTAAAAAACAATATATTGAGCGTATGCGCCGCTTGCGTATTTGATAAAAGACTACGATATATCGTAGTCTTTTGATTTGAGAGTTTGGTCGGCTATACTGACGCAATGGAAGGTCAGCAAATACCACGACCGTCAGCCGGCGGGATAGTGGTAAACCCCGGGGGCAAATTGCTTATCGTGCAACAGCACAATAATTCGTGGTCGTTCCCCAAGGGCGGGGTCAATGAGGGAGAGGGCGAGTATGACGCCGCCTTGCGCGAGATACGCGAGGAGACCGGCTTGACTGAGCTTGAGTTGGTGGGGTCGCTCGGCTCGTACGAGCGCTACTCGATAGGTCAGGACGGCATCGGCGAGACCAAGGAATGGGGGAGCCGCAGGCGCACGTTCTTTTTGTTTACAACGGCGGAGGAGCTGCCGGGAGCATTTAACGACCCCGACGGCGAAATTACGGCGGTGCAGTTTGTAACCCTTGATGAGGCTCTAACTTTGCTCACCCACCCAAAAGACAAAGAGTTTTTAGCAAGTGTTCGTAGTAAAATAGAGCAGTGATATCTTTGCCGCTCATGGTCGGCGCGTTTGTCGCGGGGGTGCTGATGTTTCTGGCGCCGTGCACGCTCCCTATTGTGCCGGGGTACTTGGCGTTTATTGCCGGCAACCGGCAAAGGGTGCTCCGCAACGCGGTGGCGTTTGTGCTCGGGTTCTCTGTCATTTTTATATTGCTCGGCGCCTCGGCGGGGCTCTTTGGTATTGTCATCGGCTCGTGGCGCTTTGTCTTAGGCCGCATCGGCGGGGCGCTTATCATACTCTTTGGGCTCACCATGCTCGGCGTTTTTCGCATTCCGCTCCTCTCCGGCGAGCGGCACGTCAAACTCCCAAGTTTTATCACGGTCGGGCATCCCGCAAGCTCTTTGCTTATCGGCGCGCTCTTTGCGCTCGGCTGGAGCCCGTGCATCGGGCCGATTTTAGGGAGCATCCTGCTTATCGCCTCGACCTCGTCGACGGCTCTCTCGGGGGCGCTCCTCTTAGCGCTTTTTAGCGCGGGGCTTGCCGTACCTTTTTTAATCACCGCCGCCCTGCTGTCGCACGTGCACGGCTTTTTTGAGCGGGCGGGCAGGGTGTCGCAGGCGCTGAGCGCGGTAGGCGGCGTGTTTTTGATACTGCTTGGCACGCTGATGCTGTTTGACGCGGCGGGGCTTTTGGTTGCCTGGGGCTTTACGCTCTCGGGCGGCCTCTACGACCGATTGCTTAACTTTATGTAATTAAGTAGAGTAACTATATGCTTTGGCTATCAATTGTAGCGGTGATAGTGGTCGGGTTTTTGGTACTGAAGTTTTTGGTCAAACCTTTATTTAAGATACTGGCGTTGTTGGTACTGGCGTACTTTGTATGGCATTTGTTGACGAGCTCGATATAGACGCCTCGGCCGGCAAGGGCGGGGACGGCGTCGTGCGCTGGCTCCACCTTAAGGGCAAAGAGTACTCGGGGCCGGCCGGCGGCAACGGCGGCAACGGCGGCGATATCCTTATCCGCGGCGTGCGCGACATCGCATTGCTGGGGCGCTATCGCGGCGAAAAAAGTTTTAAAGCGGGCGACGGCCAGGACGGCCAGAGCTACAGCATGGAGGGCAAGCAGGGTAAGGACCTGGTCATTGACCTGCCGGTCGGCTCTCTTGTGCACAACGAGCACACCGGCGAGGAATTTGAGCTACTTGCCGAAGACGAGACCAAGCTGATACTCAAGGGCGGCCGCGGCGGCGCCGGCAACGAGGCTTTTAAGTCGTCGGTCAACACCTCGCCGACCGAGTGCACGCCGGGCGCCAAGGGCGAGGGCGCCCACTTGCACATCGAACTGCGGCTCATTGCCGACGCGGGCTTTGTCGGCCTGCCGAATGCGGGCAAAACCTCGCTGCTTAACGCGCTCACCAACGCGTCGGCCAAGGTGGGCTCGTACGCCTTTACCACGCTCGACCCGAACCTCGGCGTTATACCGGGCGGTTATATTTTGGCCGATATCCCCGGGCTTATCGAGGGGGCAAGCGGCGGCAAGGGGCTGGGCTCCAAGTTCCTCCGTCATGTGGCGCGCACGCGCGAGCTGATACACTGCGTATCTTTAGAGTCCGACGCCCCGCTTGATGACTACCGGGTAGTGCGCGGAGAGCTGGAGCAATTTTCGGCCGAGCTGGCAAACAAGCCCGAGCTGGTGGTACTGACAAAATCGGATACCCGAGAACCCCTGTATATAGAAGGTATCCGGCAAGAATTCAAAAAGGTGGGCGGGGAGCCCCAAGTCGTCTCGGTGCTTGATGACGAGTCTCTCAAGGCTTTGCGCGACCGTATCTCTGCGGTATTGTAAGATACATGCCAGAGTATCAATTGACTGTCGGACTCGAGATACATGCCGAGCTAAAGACGCAAACCAAGATGTTTTGCGCCTGTCGCAACAACGCGGACGAGCGCGCGCCCAACGTCAATATTTGCCCCGTGTGCATGGCGCACCCCGGCACCCTGCCGGTCATTAATAAGGAGGCCGTCCACAAAGTTCTTTTGGTCGGCAAGGCGGCAGGAGGAGCGCTTGCGGATTATACGGAGTTTGACCGCAAAAATTATTTTTACCCCGACATCCCCAAGGGCTACCAGATAAGCCAATACCAACATCCGCTCGTAAGCGGGGGAGCGCTCGCGGGCGTCGCGCTGACCCGCGTGCACCTTGAGGAAGATACCGCGCGCTCACAACACTCGGGCGAAAAGTCTTTGGTCGACTACAACCGTGCCGGTGTGCCGCTGATGGAGCTGGTGACCGAGCCGGTCATCATCTCGGCCGGGCAAGCCGGCACGTTTGCCAAAGAG
Source organism: Patescibacteria group bacterium (assembly GCA_038056365.1). Classification (GTDB taxonomy): domain Bacteria; phylum Patescibacteriota; class Minisyncoccia; order Phycocordibacterales; family SBAW01; genus GWA1-54-10. Next base: position 4,586 of record JBBUFU010000081.1, on the reverse strand, counting down.
CTCCAGCTTTTGTTGCGCTGTCTCGGGGCAGGGGAGGCCAATATGGAAAAGGGTGAGATGCGGGTAGAAGCGAACATCTCTGTGGCCCGCGTTAGCGGAGACACAGAGATAAATATAAAAGACGGTAAATTTGTCTTAGGTACTAAAGTAGAGGTCAAAAATCTTAACTCGTTTCGCTCGGTTGAGCGCGCTATCGCCTATGAACAGGCGCGACAAGTCGAGCTTTTAGAAAAAGGAGGCACGGTGGTGCAAGAGACCCGCGGTTGGGAAGAGATAAAAGGTGTTACCTTTTCGCAGCGCAAGAAAGAAAGCAGTCACGACTACCGCTACTTCCCCGACCCCGACCTCCCGAGCCTCCGGCTCGGCGAAATATCGACATTTCGAAATATCGAACTGCCCGAGTTGCCGTGGCAAAAGCGCGGGCGTTTGGCCGGGCTTGGATTCTTGCAAACACAGGATATCGAGCAGTTGGTCGGTGATGACGAGCTCTGCGGGTTTTTTGACCGCGCGGCGCTGCAACTCAAGAAGCCCGGGTTACTAAAGGTTGCGGCCAATCTTATATTGAATTATGTAGCGGGTATACGGAAAGATAAGCCGGCATGGCTTCCTGACTTGGATATTTTTGTCCAAGTTGTTGAGAAAAACCTGCCTGCGCCGCAGGCAAAGAGCTCTATCCTAAGCGGCGAGTTAGCCGCAGTCGCGGACAACGCGACGCTTGTCGAGGTGGCCCGTGGCGTCGTTGACGCCAACCCAACAGTCGTCGCAGAGTACAAAGCCGGCAAAGAACAGGCCATGCAGTTTTTGGTAGGGCAGGGCATGAAGGCAAGCCGCGGTTCGGCCAATCCACAGCTACTTTGCGAAGCTATACAAAAAATTCTCGGATAGGTATATACTGTGGGGCATGGATGAGCTCCAAATATCGGGCAAGCGATTTATCTCGTCTCGCCGCATCGCCAAGGATAACGGCTACCACACCGACTACATCGGCCAGCTGATACGCGGCGGAAAAATAAAAGGACAAAAAGTCGGCCGCACGTGGTATGTGGACGCGGAGAGTTTTGATGTGTATTTGGGGGGAGAGGCGGCTTCTGCAAAACTTCCCGCAGAAAAGGTCCTCGGGTCGGCTTCGCCTCAACCAGACCATTTTCCGCAGGAAGTTTTGCCTGTGCCCGCCCCCGCTCCGGTTGTTGCAGAAAAAATAATAGAAGAAAAGAAAATCGAGATAAAAAAAGTTGCACAGCCGGCAGTGGTGTCCGCACGCTATGTACCGGTGGCATCAGGAGGGTTGAGGTATGTACCCGACACCGAGCCTCTGCTCCCCGAGATTCCCTCTGTCTCTGTGGAATCTCGGACAGTAGTGACTACATCGGCGTTGCCTACGGAAGAAAAATTTCTTCCGCATGTTGAGATGACGGCAACCCGCCGCCCCTCTGCGGCGCGCATGATCGGCGGGCTTGCGGTAGCGGGAGTCGTAATTTTTATTTTTAGTGCAGTCGTGTCAAGTACCGTTTTTGAAAAGATCAACATTGAGGCGGGTAATCCGGCGAGCGTAAGATACGGTATCGAGTGGTAGTCGGAATCATTTAAAGAAAAAGTCAATTTCTTCTATTTTTGTAATAAAAAGAGGTACTCCCCGGAATAAACCGGGGAGTTTATTTTTTTAGATAAAAACTATTTTTTTGTCATTTCTTGTAAAGCCGAAATAGCTTTATATAGCAAGTGTTTATACAAAAATCTCGGATAACCGTTTTTTGTTTAAAATAATGTTGATTTCTATCGTTTGTTTAGACGAGTATTTTTTAGAAACACCTCTGGTTATACGAAATAACTTTACATAGTAAAGATTAATCGGGCATATATCGGGTGAATTTTGTATAAACCGATATCGAGCCGATATCGTCATGATTTATAAGGCTTTCTCGGTTAGACGATGCTCATACTAAAAATTTAATAAATAAAAACCAAACTTTCCGGTGTTTTTGGCGTACTTTTTTGCCTGCATATCCTAAAAACCATTTTAAACACAACGTATTTCGATAAAAAATATTTTAACATATCCACAGTTCGAAAATATATTTTTGACATATATGGAGTGCCTTGCTTGTACAATTAAGCCAACGGGGTACTGGACTCACTTTGAAAAGAAAAGGTTTTTCGGGCACATGAAATTTACCCAAAAGATAAAAACGGCAGACGGCAAAACGATTCTTTCGGCGCGCAAGGTTGCCGCGCGTTTGCATTGCGCTCCGGACTATGTGAGCAAGCTTTGCCGTGAAGGAAAGCTCAAGGGCGAGCTTATTGACCAGGCGTGGTTTGTCGAACCCAAGTCGATTGCCGCCTTTGAGGCCGCCCGCGAGAGTTCTCGCTTGGCCCGCTCCGAAGAACTTTCGCACCAGCGGCGCGAGGAGCTGAGCGATAACGGCTTTGTGCCTAAAACGGCTTCGCTCGCGCGCAAGGTTCCACTTTCCTCTACGGCCGCGCTTGCCTCTATGGCGCCGATGGCGTTTGGGGTGTCGACCATGTCGTTTGCAAAAACGGCGCTCGCGTGCGCGGCGGTCGGCGCGGCCCTGCTCGGGTCGGTAGCGCTCACGCACGCCTTGCCCGCCGCGCAGCCAGAGCAGGCGGCCGCGGTGGCGCAACTCAACTCGCCCTTTTTTGGAGCGCAGATGCCGAAGGTCTCGGGAGACGGGTCGTTCTTTTCGTGGGTGGCGTCGCTCTTTGCTCCGCGCCCCTCGTCGACAATCGCGCAAAAGACGGCACCCGTTTCTTCCCTGCCGCCGCCGCAAACATTCCCCGCCACGACGGCGTCATCAACCCCCGCGGTAGCCGCTTCGTCTTCGCCGCGCGTGGTAAACAACTACCCCGTCACCGAGCGCGTCGTCGAGCGGGTCATCGCGAGCCAGGGCGTCTCTGAAAATCTGCTGGCACAAAAACTTGAAGAACTTTCAAACGCGCTCACCTCCAAGATTTACCAAATCTCTTCGCAAACCAGCGGCAACGCGACCGTGCAATACGCGCCCAGCCAGCGCATCGACCAATTGCGAAACGTCACGATAACCAACGCGACGCTGGTCGGCGGCACCATCGACGGATACCTACCGCTCGGCGGCGGCACGCTTAGCGGCGCGCTCAACAACACCACTACCGCGACCTCGACTTTTGCCGGCGGCCTCGCGCTCACCGGCGGCTGCCTCAGCGTCAACGGCGCCTGCATCGGCAACGGGACCTTTAGCGGCTCGATAAACCTCGTCTCGCAGGTCACCGGCGTCCTCGCGACCTCGAGCGGCGGCACGGGCACCTCCACGGCGCCGAGCTACGGGCAGATGCTGGTCGGCAACAGCGCGGGCGGCTACGACCTGCTGGCGACCTCGAGCCTCGGCATTACCGCCGGCGGGACCGGGTTCTCTACCACGTCGGCCATCTACTTCGTCAACGCCTCCACCACCATCCCGAAAACCTACACCAGCAACACCTTTACCGGCGAAAACACGTTTACCAGTTCGACCACGTTGCAAAACTTTACCGCCCTGCAGTCGACCTCCACGAACGCGACTTCGACGAGTTTCTTTGCGACGACCCTTTCGGCCACCGGCCTCGTGGTCAGCAGCGGCGTGCAACTTTCGGCGCTCGGGAATTGTACGCTCAAGACCGACTCCTCGGGCGTCGTAACCTGCGGCACCGACCTGCAAGGCTCCGGCTCGGCCAACGACTGGACGTTTTTTAACGGCTCGGGCGAGCGCCTGGCGACAACCTCGAACCAGCTCCTGCTCGGCGCCTCCGCCACCACCTCGCTCGCCGCGCTCGAGGTAATCCGCCAAGGAACTTCTCCGGCGGCCTACTTTAGCGGCAATGTCGGCATCGGCACCACCTCGCCGTACGCCGCGCTCTCGGTGGTCGGCGAGATTGTCGGCGCGTACCTTACCGGCACCACCACCGCGACCTCTACCCTTGGCGGCGGGCTCCAGGCGCGGGCGCTCAACATCACGTCGTCAACCGCCTCATCGACCTTTGCCAACGGCATCAACCTCGCGGCGGGCTGTTTTAGCATCAACGGGGTGTGCGTCAGCGGGAGCGGCGGCTCGGGCACGCCGGGCGGCTCCAATACGCAAGTGCAATTCAACAGCGCCGGCTCTTTTGGCGGCTCCGCGTCCTTTACGTTCAACAACACGACCGGGCAAGCGACCGTCACCGGCCTTATCGCCACCAACGCGACCACCACCAACGCCACGACCACCAGCTTTGCCGTGACCGGCCTTGCCACGACGACCATCTCGGGCGGCCTCAACGTCGCCGTCTCGGCCGGGTGTCTTGCCATCAACGGCTCTTGCCTTTCGGCCGGGAGTCTCACCAACTACTGGACCTCGTCCGGCTCGACGCTCTACAACAACACCGGCACGATTGTCGGCATCAACAACGCTACGCCGTCCTACACGCTCGACGTCGGCGGCTTTATCAACACCGACCAGTACTCGGGCTTTAAGCAGGCGGGCGCCACCATTCTCTCCGCATCCTCGACCAACTTTGCGACGCTGGTCGGCAGCGGCGCGGGCAGCAATACGCTCGTCACGTACCTGGGACAATTCGGC
>JBBUFU010000080.1:0-8904 GCA_038056365.1 Patescibacteria group bacterium | reverse complement strand
CCGCCCCCGCCGCCTCCCGACCCTTCGACAAGCCCAAGGTCTTCGAGCAACGGCCCGCCGGTGGCAACCCCTGCTCCGGTCTTCTTGCCGGGGGTAGTGCTCGGCGAGCAAACCGTGGCGGCAAAGCGCGTGGCTCCGCCGGCGGTCAAAACTATCAAAGCCGCCAAGCCGGTCAAAAAAACAGTTAGCAAAACAAAGCAGCCCGTAACGAAGACAAAAAAGCCCGCAAAACCGCCCGCGGTCAAGAAGGCGCCCGTCAGCGCGCCAAACCCTTCGCCATTGCCGTGGCTGTGGTTGCAAGGGTTGAAACTTTTTGGGCTATACTAGGGGTATGCGGCGCCACTCCTCCGGCTTCACCCTCATCGAGCTTCTCGTCGTCATCGCCATCATCGGGCTGTTGGCGACCATTATCACCGCGTCGCTCGGCTCGGCCCGGCAAAAAAGCCGCGACGCCCGCCGCGTCGCGGACATCAAGACGATCCAGGTAGCGCTTGAAAATTATTACAACGACAACCTGATGTTCCCCAAGAGCATCTACCCGACCTCCGGCGTGGTGCCCAACAACGGACTTTCTCCCAACTACCTCTCCGTCGTGCCGACCGACCCGGGCGGCTCGGTGACACCCGCCCAATGCGCGACCAACGCCGCGCTTGCGGGTTGTTATGCCTACCAGGCGTACGCGTACAGCGGCTCTCCGGCCTGCAGTATGAACAACGCGCCGGTCAAATATCACCTCGGCGCCGCGCTTGAGCAAACCACCAACTCGGCGCTCACGCAAGACGTCGATGCTCCGGTTGCGGGTAGCGGGGTTATGACGGGGTTTACTCCCTGCAACGGCGGCGGCAGCGGCGACTTTTCGGGGCTCAGCGTGTCGGTCTCGCCGGCGCAATGCAACAGTAATGCGGGGTCGGCCCAGCCGGGCGGGACAGAATCCTGCTACGAAGTCACCAACTAAATGGCACTCATTGCGGTCGCGATACTCGGGGCGATAGTCGGGAGCTTTCTTAACGCGTTGTCCTTTCGCGTCCGCACCGGGCGCAGTGTACTGCGCGGGCGCTCGCGGTGCATGCACTGCGGCACGACGCTCACGGCCGCCGAGCTGGTGCCCGTCCTTTCGTATGTATTTTTGCGCGGGCACTGCCGCCACTGCGGCACGCGCATATCTGCGCAATATCCGCTCGTCGAGCTTTGCGCCGCGGCGCTCGGCGCCGCGGTCTTTGCACTCAACCCCGCGCCGCTCATGTTTGCTTTGTGGTTTGTCGTGTGGATGACGCTCCTGTTTACCGTCGTGTACGACCTGCGGCACTTTATTATCCCGTGGAGCTGTTCGGGGTTGCTTGCACTTTTAGGCCTGATTCATGTTTGGAGTTTGGGTTTTGATTTTTGGAGCTTAGCGGCAGGGCCGCTCCTTGCCGCGCCCTTACTTTTACTTTCTCTGGTGTCCCGCGGCACTTGGATGGGCTGGGGCGACGGAGCGCTCCAGCTCTCGCTCGGGTGGCTCCTCGGCCTCACGGCCGGCCTCACCGGCCTAGTGCTGGCATTTTGGATAGGGGCCGCTGTGGGCATCGCGGCTCTGCTGGGCAGAGAAGGATATACAATGAAGAGTGAGTTGCCCTTTGCCCCCTTCCTTGTGCTGGGCGCCGGGGTCGCGTACTTCTTACATGTGGATATCTTCTCTACTCTTCCGGCGCTCTTCTAAGAACCCAAAAGGGTTTACCTTGATAGAGCTAGTGGTGGTGGTCGCCATCATGGTCCTTATCACCGCGACTATTTTGGTGCGCCAGGCGCGCTTTGATTCCTCGACGCTTCTGCGCAGCCTTTCGTACTCGGTGGCGCTCACGGTACGCTCCGCGCAAGTCTACGGCGTTTCGGTCCGCGGGACGGTAAGCGGCGGCGCGACCGTGTTTGCCCCCGCTTACGGCGCGTACTTTAATAACGCGAACAGCTATATATTGTTCGCCGACATAAACGGCAACGGCGCGTACGACTCCTCGGTCGACACCGTAGTCCAAACCTACCAGCTGGGCTCGGGCTTCCAGATAACTAAATTCTGCGGCAAGCAGGGCGGCGGCACGCTCCGTTGTTCCACCGATGCGGCTCCTATCACCTGGCTCGCCATCTACTTTAAGCGCCCCAACCCGGACGCGTTGTTTGCCAGCTCAGCCGGCGAGGCGTATGGCAGCGCCTGCATACAGCTAGCGGCCGTCAACGACACGGGTAATACCCACACCGTCACCGCCTCCTTGACCGGCCAAATAGCGGTCGGTGTCTCCGGCAGTACCTGCATATAAAATGAAAATTTCAAGCATCAAATCTCAAATTTCAAATAAGGGGTTTACCTTGATTGAAATGATGGTCTCGACCGCGATATTTACCGTGGTGATGGTTATTGCGCTCGGCGCTCTGCTCGCGATGTCCGAGAGCGACCGCAAGGCACAGACACTCAAGGCGGTCATCAACAACCTCAACTTTTCGCTCGACTCGATGTCGCGCGCCGTGCGCACGGGCAGCGGCTACCACTGCGGCTCTTCCTCAGGCGGGGATTGCACCGCGCCGCCGGGAGGCACCTCTTTTTATTTTACTAATGCCGACGGCGGCGGGGTAGCCTACCGGCTCGAAAATGCGGTTACCGACCCCAACGCGTCGGTCGTCTGCGGACAACCGGTACTCTCCGGTTGTCTGGCGCGCTCGACAGATGGCGGTACCACCTGGGCCGCGGTCACCGCGCCCGAGGTCATTATCACCAACCTTTCGTTTTATCTCCTGGGCTCGGGCGCCGGAGGGGCCGATGCGACACAGCCCAAGCTCACTATTTTGCTGTCGGGCTACGTGCAGGTCACCGGTACCCGCCAAACCGCTTTTAATCTCGAGACGAGCGTCACTCAACGGTTGTATGACCAATAGGATGGAAAAAACAAAAAACAAAAAACAAATAACAAACAGGGGGTTTACCCTGATAGAGACGCTGGTAGCAGTGCTTATTTTAGTGACCGCCATCGCGGGGCCTCTCACTATCGCGAGCAAGGGGCTCCAGACTGCGCTGGTCGCCAAAGACCAAACGACCGCCTATTATCTGGCGCAGGACGCGGTCGAGTTTGTGCGATTTGCCCGCGACACCAACCGGCTCCAGGGCAATAACTGGCTCGTCGGCAGCGGGAGCGGTAGCACCAACCTGGCGGGCTGTGTCTCCGGCAGCGGCGCGATTAAGTGCCAGTTCGACTCGCTCGCTAACTATCCTTTAAACCCGGCCTCTTGCCCCGGCGGCCTATGCGACCCGATGAACTACGACGCTACCAACCACTACTTCAACTACAACACCAATAACCAGAGGAGTATCTTTACGCGCGCCGTTGCTATCACGACACCGGTTGGCGGCAGCAACACCGAGGCGTCGTTGGTGGTGACCGTCTCTTGGAGCGACCTGCCGGGCCTGACGCATACTATTACCGTGCGCGAAAACCTGTTTGACTGGCAATAATATATGAAATTTTCAATTTTCAATTTTCAATTTTCAAATCGAGGCTTCACTATATTTTTTGCGACCCTGGTCACCAGTTTGGCGCTTGCCATCGGGCTTGCCATCTATGACATCACGGTGCGCGAGCTCAGCCTTTCGGGAGTAGCCAACCAGTCGCAGTACGCCATCTACGCGGCCGACACCGGTGCCGAGTGCGCGCTGTATTGGGACACGCACTGCCAGGCAGCCGGGTGCAACGCCGGGAGCGCGTTCCCGACCTCGACGCAGTCGACGTTGCCCTCCTCGGGCGCGGGGCTGACCTGCAACGGTCAGGATATCGTCGCCACACCCTGGACGGTGCAACAGGCGGCACAGAGCGCGACCACCACGATAACCGTCACCTTTGCGCCCCAACCGTATTGCGCGGTCGTTACCATCGCCAAAAGCGGCACCCCCACGCAGACCACGGTCGTCTCGCACGGCTACAACACCTGCGCCGCGGGGGGCGTCGTCCGGCTCGAGCGCGCACTCCAAGTCAGTTATTAGCCACTAGCCACTCGGGTTTAGGGACTATACACTAGGCCCATGGTCTCTAAGGAAATCCTTGAGCGATATCAAAAACTTCTGAAGGCGGTCAACCATCACCGGCATTTGTACTACGTGCAAGAAAGCCCGGAGATAGCCGACAGCGCTTATGACGAGCTCGAACAGGAGCTCCTACGGCTTGAGGCCGGGTATCCCACTCTGGTTACCCCCGACTCGCCGACCCGGCGCGTGGGCGGCCAACCGATGGCGGCTTTTAAAAAAGTGCGCCACACCGTACCGCAGTGGTCGTTCAACGATGCGTTTACTCCCGGGGACATGCGCGACTTTGATGCGCGGGTTAAGCGGATGCTGGGCATAAAAAATATCGAATATATTTGCGAGCTAAAAATAGACGGGCTCAAAATAGTACTCACGTACGAAAAAGGTCTGCTCAAAACCGCGGCAACCCGCGGCGACGGGGCGGTGGGGGAGGACGTGACGCACAATATCCGCACCATACGCTCGGTGCCGCTTTCGTTGACACGTGCGGTGGACGCGGTGGTCGAGGGCGAGGTGTGGATGAGCGAGCAGGCTCTTAAAAAAGTAAACGACGAGCGCACCAAAGAGGGCGAGCCGCCTTTTGCCAATCCGCGCAATGCGGCCGCAGGCTCTATCCGCCAACTCGACCCCAAAGTGGCCGCGTCCCGCGGGCTCGATACTTTTATGTACGACGTGGCGGCAAGTAGCGAGCCGGTGCCGGGCACGCAAGAGCAGGAGTTGGACTATTTAGGCGGATTGGGCTTTAAAGTCAACCGGCACTACAAAACCGCCGCCTCTATCGAGGAAGTCATTGCGTATTGGGAAAGCTGGAAAAGAAAATCAAAGACGCAGGGCTATTGGATAGACGGCGTGGTGGTTAAGGTTAACGGCCGCGCCCTGCAAGAGCGTTTGGGTTATACGGGCAAAGCGCCGCGCTTTGCCATCGCCTTTAAGTTCCCGGCCGAGCAGGTCACTACCGTCGTCGAGGGGATTGCTCTGCAAGTGGGGCGCACGGGAGTTTTGACTCCGGTAGCACACCTGCGGCCGGTGTTGGTTGCGGGCTCGGTAGTCTCCCGCGCCACCTTGCACAACGAAGACGAAATTAAGAGGCTTGATGTCCGCGTCGGCGACACGGTGGTCCTGCAAAAGGCGGGGGATGTCATCCCCGACATCGTGCGGGTCTTGACCGAGTTGCGCCCGCCCAAGACCAAACCCTACCAATGGCCAAAGGTGGTGGCCGAGTGCGGCGGTACGGGTGCCATCGAGCGCGTGCCGGGGCAGGCCGCGTGGCGCTGTGTCGACAAAAACTCTTTTGCGCAACAGCGGCGCAAGTTCAGGCATTTTGCATCGCGCGGTGCACTCAATATCGAGGGGCTCGGCCCCAGCACCGTGGACGCGCTGATGGAGAAGGGGCTACTCACCAACTTTGACGGCTTCTTTACGCTTAAAGAGGGCGACGTGCTGGAGTTGGAGGGCTTTGCCGAGGTAAGCGCGAAAAAATTAGTAGACTCGATACAAAAAGCTTCGAAAAGCGTGCCGCTCTCGCGCCTCTTGACCGGCTTGTCTATTCCGCACGTGGGTGAAGAAACGGCCATACTGCTCGCGCAAAATTTTAAAACGATAGATGATGTCGCGGCGGCCGATGCCGACGAGTTGGCGGTGATAGAGGGCGTCGGGCCCATACTCGCCAAGTCTATTTATGATTGGTTTAGAGAGAAAGAAAATAAAAATTTGATCGAGAGGCTAAAAAAACTAATCACTATTAAGTCCGAAAAAACCTCAACCGCAAAAAGTTTACCGCTTGCGGGCAAAACTTTTGTATTGACCGGCTCTATGGCGAGCATGAGCCGTGACGAGGCCAAAGAAAAATTGCGCAAGCTCGGCGCCGGCGTATCGGGTAGCGTATCCAAAAAAACCGACTATGTCGTAGCGGGGGAGGAGGCGGGCAGTAAGCTCGATAAAGCCCGCGAATTAGGTATAAAAGTGCTTACCGAGCAGGAGTTTCTAAACCTCACTCGCTAGGGTAGTATTAGGCAATGATTTCGAAGGAGGAGGTTTTGAATTTAGCCACCCTGGCGCGGCTTAAGCTAAGCGATGCGGAGGTTGCTTCGCTACAAAAGGACATTTCGAATATTTTGGAGTATGTGGGCCAAGTGTCGGCTGTTTCGAACCAAGGTCCGACCTTAGACCAAGGCTCTTCAAGGTCGGACCTTAAGAACGTGATGCGCGAGGATGTGCCGCGCGCAACGGATAATGTAATGGCCGGAAAAGAAGAGGTCTTGCGCTCTGCGTTCCCCAAGCGAGAAGGCGACTTTAACGTCGTACGGAAAATAATACAAAAAGATGAGTGACCTCAACAAACTTTCGATAACTGAGGCGGCAAAACAAATGGCCGCAGGCGAGGTCACTTCGGTGCAAATTACCGAGGCATGTCTTGCCGAAATAGAAAAAAGAAACCCTTCGCTCAACGCGTATCTCGAAGTTTTTGCCGACGCGCGCGAACAGGCGCAGACCGCCGACGCGCGGCGCGCGGCGGGGGAGTCGCATCCTCTGCTTGGTATTCCGCTCGCTATTAAAGACAATATTTTGATAGAGGGCCGGCACGCATCGGCGGCGAGCAAAATACTTGGGAATTATGTCGCAACGTATGACGCAACAGTGATAGCAAAACTAAAAAAAGCGGGGGCGGTGTTTCTCGGCCGCACCAACATGGACGAGTTTGCGCTCGGCGGCTCTACCGAAAACTCCGCCTTCGGCCCTACCAAAAATCCCTATGACGAGTCCCGCGTCGCGGGCGGTACCTCCGGCGGCTCGGCCGCGGCGGTGGCCGCGGGCATGGCGCTCGGGGCCTTGGGCACCGACACCGGCGGCTCGGTGCGCAACCCCGCGAGCTTCTGCGGCGTGGTCGGACTAAAACCGACGTACGGCACGGTCTCGCGCTCGGGACTTGTCGCCGCAGTGTCATCGTTTGACCAAGCGGGCCCTATCGCAAAAACAGTCGAGGATGCCGAACTGCTCTTTGACGCAATCTGCGGCAAAGACCCGCTCGACTCCACCTCAATTGAAAATTCTAAATTGAAAATTGAAAATTATAAGAAGATAGGGGTGCCGCGCAAACTTTTTGAAAAAGGCGTTGAGCCTGAGGTGCTCGCGCAGTTTGAGTCGGCTCTTACAAAATTGCAGGCTAAAGGGTACGAAGTTGTGGATGTCGAATTGCCCTCGCTCTCGTACGCTTTGGCGGCTTACTACATCATCAACTTCGCCGAAGTGTCGACCAACTTGGCGCGCTTCGACGGCGTGCGCTACGGGCTGTCGCAAAAGGGCGAAAATCTTTTTGACGACTACGCCCGCTCGCGTGGCGAGGGTTTTGGCGCCGAAACAAGGCGCCGCATCATGCTCGGCACTTATGTGCTCTCGGCCGGTTACTACGACGCCTACTACGGCAAGGCCACCGCGGCCCGTGCGCAACTTCGAAAAGAATTTGAGAGCGCTTTTACATCGGTTGACCTTATCGCCACGCCGACCATGCCGTACCCGGCGTGGAAGATAGGGGAGAAGTCCGACCCTCTCGCGGCGTACCTTGCCGATATCTTTACCGTCACCGCAAACCTGACCGGCAACCCGGCTATCTCTGTCCCCATGGGCACAGTTTTAAGAGACGGTGCCGACTTACCCGTCGGCATTCAGCTGACCGCCGCACACGGCAACGAAGCCGCGCTTTTTGCCGCCGCAAAACAAATGTAATAATGCGCTAGAATAAGGGCATGGACGCTGTCCACTTTTTAAACCTCGAGTACTTGGTGACCCGCACGGCAAACTACGTCGCGGGCCTGCACTTCGACCCCAACATGATACCGACGTGGGTGGCCGACACCACGCAGGAGATTTTGATTTTTGGTATGGCGCTCTCGTTTGTGCTGTTGATTTTGGTCGTGTACGCACAGTTGCGCATGGTGCAGGTAGAGCACGAGGGCTTTCATGCGCTCGAGGAGGAGGAACGCGCGGCGCAGGCGCAGGCGCGCGGCCCCGAGGGCGAAACGCATACCCACACGCGCTGGGATACAATAGTCGCGCTTGCGGCGGGCCCCAACGAGAGCGACTGGCGCCGCGCCATACTCGAGGCCGACATTATGCTCGCCGACGCGCTGAACGAACGCGGGTTTGAGGGGCCGACCGTCGCCGACCAGCTCAAGATGGCGAACCCCTTCCAGATGCGCACGCTCGACGTGGCGTGGCAGGCGCACAAGGTGCGCAATCAGGTCGCGCACGAGGGCGAAGCCTTTGCGCTTACTGAGCGCGACGTGCGCGCGACCATCGACCAGTACAGGCGCGTATTTGAAGAATTCGGTAAAATTTGATAGTGCAAGAAAAAACGCCGGAAGGCGTTTTTTCTTTAACGTGTTGCGGGGGCAGGACTTGCACCTGCGACCTTCAGGTTATGCATACCACTACGGCTTTCGCCGCACTAAAACGATTTGTGGTCTGGACTATACCTTCTCCCTTTCCGCAGAGCGGAGGTGGGGAGTCTGCCGTCTAGTCTCTACACCTTCCCCGCAATCTGCGGGGCTTGGCTCGGTATTGTCAACTCGCGCGCGAGTAAGATTTCACCGAATTTGACAGATATTCCACTAAACATTCCTGCTGAGTGAGCCCAATTGAGCCTGACGAGCTACTACTGCTCCACCCCGCGTTAGATAGTATATCCACAGATATAGTCTTGTACAAGTCTGCCGAAATATTAATATATAGGTATACCCGCAACTACCTGCTTATGAATGCGAATATTCTCAACGCGTTGCGTCGAGCGGCGAAACAAAAGCATCTCGACTGGCTCAATAAAGAAAAACGCTTGCAATGTGCTGGGGCACAAGAGGTCGGCAAAC
>JBBUFU010000079.1:0-12307 GCA_038056365.1 Patescibacteria group bacterium | reverse complement strand
GCACGCCAAAGACCTCAAAGAAACGCTTGGCAAAGTCGCCCCCGAAGCGGCCAAGCCAAAGGAGCATAAGCCGCCGGAGTTGAGCCAGGAGAAGTTGCGCGAGATGCTTGCGGTCGAACCTCTTGATGATGCGTCGTAAATATCTTTTACTTTTTATATTTTTACTTTTTCTGCCGGCAACTATTTTTGCCGCGGATTTGGTCAACATCAATACCGCCGACCAGGCCGCGCTTGAGACGCTGAGTGGCATCGGTCCGTCCAAGGCCCAGGCGATTATTACCTACCGCACCAACAACGGCCCGTTTGCAACCATAGAGGACATTATGAACGTCAGTGGCATCGGCACTGCCACGTTTAACGGCATTAAGGACTACATCACCGTAAGTGACGCGGCTCAAACGCAACCCGCCCCGACCGAAGCGTCGGGAACGCAGACCTCAAGCTCGATCACACAGATACAAACCGTTGTGTCAGGCGGCGGCAACGGCCCGCCGCCTATTACCGCACAGGTTACAGCCGAGACAACCACCGTTGCCGGGGCCGGCACGCGCTTTAGCGGGGAGGCCTTCGGCACGAAGGGAGAGCCGCTTACGGGCGCGCGATATCTTTGGAATTTCGGCGACGGCGCCACCAGCGAAGGCAAGGACACATTGCATACCTATATTTACCCGGGAGTCTACGACGTCGTGTTGTCGGTCGGCTACAACTACTCGAGCGCCACGGCGCGGGTCGCGGTCATCGCCAAGCGGCCGCAGGTCGCGCTGGTACTCGAGCCTGACAACTCACTGCTTTTGGTCAACAACTCCGCGCAGGAGCTCGCAGTCGGCGGATGGTCGCTCATAAGCGGCGAACATTCGTTTGTCATCCCGGAGGATACGCGCGTGCGCGCGGCGGGCGGCATCCGTTTTGCGCCGGCTATTATGGGCTTTGCGGCCGAGCGCGGAGCCACCCTTCGCTTCCCCAATAACACGACCGCGGCTGTCTCGACTATCGCAAGCGACTCGCCTCTGCGCGGCGAGCCGGTGAGCTTTGTTGCTTCGCCGCAAGCTACGGTCAAGGCTCCGCCCCAAAAAGTTCCCGCGGCTAAAGCGGTGGACCAGTCCGCCGCCGTTGCAACCAGCCCCGTGTCGCGCGAGGTGACGTGGAGCTATTTCGTGGGCCTCGCCGCCGTCATTGCGCTTGGAGCGGTCGGGACATACTATGCACCTATCAAGCGGAAGGGGGCCGAAACCCGGCTTTCGGCCGATGAGTTTGAGATTGAGTAAAGCCCATGGATAAAAAAACCATCATAGTTACCGGCGGCGCCGGCTTTGTCGGCTCGCATCTGTGCGCGCGGCTGGTTAAAGACGGCCACCGGGTTATCTCGCTCGATAACTACTTTACCGGCTCCAAAGACAACCATGTCGCGGGGTAGAGTACCGCGAGGGCCACACCAAAGATATTGCAACGCACATCCCCGAAACGCCGGACTTGATTTACCATTTGGGCGAGTACTCGCGTATTGCAAAAAGTTTAGAGGAGCCGCAGGTGGTTTGGGATTTAAATATGGAAGGCACGTTCGGCGTACTTGAATATTGGCGCGAAAAAAAATGCAAATTGATTTATGCGGGGTCGTCCACAAAATTTGAGGCAAGTGACCGGTCGCCTTACTCTTGGGGTAAAGCGGCCAACTCCGGACTGGTCGCCAACTACGGCGCGTGGTATGGACTTTTGTACGCCATAACTTATTTTTATAATGTGTACGGTCCGGGAGAGCGTGCGGGCGTCGATAATTACGGTACGGCGGTGGAGACCTTTAAGCAAAATTATCTGCAAGGCAAACCGCACGAGGTGCGGGGGACCGGAGAACAAACGCGCGCCTTTACGCACGTAGAGGATACCGTAGACGGATTGCTCTTGGCCGCCGAAAAAGGAAACAACGATGAATACGGCATTTGCGCTAAAGAGGTTTACTCTCTGCTTGATCTTGCACGGATGTTCGGGGGAGAAATAATCTTTTTGCCCCCGACCAAAAGTACGCGCTCTTCCGGCGCTATGGATACGTCCAAGTTAGAAGCGCTCGGTTGGCGACAAAGGCACACACTCAAGGATTATGTAGCAGAGGTAAAAAAATGAAAAAGATTCTTATATTCAGCCTGGCCTACTACCCGCGCCATGTCAGCGGGGCCGAGGCGGCTATTAAAGAGATTACCGACCGCACCTTGGATATTGAGTTTCATATGGTTACCCTGCGGTTCGATATGACGGATGCCCCGCAGGAGAAAATAGGCAACGTGTTGGTGCACCGCGTCGGCAGCGGCTCGTACCTCTCCAAAATCCTTTTTCCGCTTTTGGCGGCGCGCGCGGCCGTGCGCCTTGACCGCGCCCACCGGCACGACGCGCTGTGGGCCATGATGACGTACATGCTCTTGCCGGTCGCGCTCGCGCGCCTGTTCGGCCTCCACGCGCCGTACGTACTGACGCTCCAGGACGGCGACCCGTACAAAAAGGTGTTCGGCCGCGCGCGGATTATCCCGTTTTTGCCGCTCATCGACTGGGGCTTCCGGCATGCCGCCATAGTCCAATCCATCTCGAACTATTTAGCGACCTGGCCTGCGATGCGCGGCTCGCGTGCACCGGTGGTGTTGGTGCACAACGGCGCCAACCCGCGCGACCTCAAAGAGACCGCCGACCCCGCGGCGGTCGAGGCGCTCAAGCGGACGTTGGGTAAAAAAGCGGGAGAAGTCTGGCTCGTCAATACGGCGCGGCTGGAGCATCAAAAGGCGCAGGACGATGTTATCCGCGCCCTGCCGCTACTGCCCCCGAACGTAAAATTTTTGGTCGTCGGCGGCGGCTCCGATGAAGCGAAGCTTAAGGCGCTAGTCAAAACGCTTACGCTTGAGGACCGGGTCATTTTTACCGGGCAAGTATCGCGCGAACAGGTGACGCTCTACCGTAAGGCTTCGGACATCTTTGTCGCTCCCAGCCGCTCGGAGGGCCTTGGCAACGCGTTTCTTTCGGCGATGGCGTCACGCCTGCCGGTCGTGGCCACCCGCGAGGGCGGTCTTGCCGACTTTGTCTCAAACGAAGTGGCGTGGACGGTGCGCCGCGACTGCCCCGAACAGATAGCGGATGCGGTCAAAGAAATTGTAGCTAACCCCGCGCGCGCACAAGAAAAAGCCGTGCGTGCCCGCGAGATGGTCGAGGCAGACTACGACTGGGAAACAATAGCCAAAGAGATGCGGCAGAAAGTATTTTCAAAAGTGCTATGACGCTTATCGAAAAAGCTGACGCCTTGGCGGCCCACGCGCACGAGGGCCAAATGCGCAAAGACGCTCCGACCCCCTATATAACCCATCCGCGCGCAGTGGCGGCGACGCTAAAGAAATATGGTTTTAACGATACGGTTATTGCGGCGGCGCTCGTGCACGATGTGCTCGAGGACACCGCCTGCACTCCCGCCGAGCTCGAAGCACAGCTCGGCCCCGAGGTTTTGCGGATAGTACAAATGCTCAGTTATGACCCTTCGCTGGAGTGGGAAGAACAGCGCAAAAAATATATCGAGGCGGTGCGTGCGGCCCCGCCGGAAGTTAAGGCGATTTCAACGGCCGACAAAGTGCACAATCTTGAGACCCTGCTCGACTCCTACGCCAGGACGGGCCCGCAGCTTTGGAATATGTTTACCCGCAAAAAAGAACGCAAGCTGTGGTTTGAGCGCGAGATGCTCAAGATGCTCCAAGAGACCTGGAGACACCCGCTCGTTGATGAATACGCACGCCTGCTCGCGCTTGCCGAAGCATTGCCGGAGTAATTAGTGCAGGCCCACCTGCCGCAGCTTCTCCTCTTCGCTGCGGAGCGAGTCGCGTTTTTGTTTGTACGACTCGATAACGGCCGCCGGCACCTCTTGGTCGCCAAGCACGGCCCGCAGGACCTCGCTCCAAAAGGCGATACGCGCCTTTGCCAGCTCGTTTAAATTATCCTCGGTGTTTGGTAGCCAGCCGACATAGTAGCGTACAAGCTCCGCGAGCCGGTACACGCGCATAAGCTTGAGTGCGAGCGACTCCTCGGGGGCGCGGTTATCGCGCACGTACTGCACCAGAGCGCCGGCGAGCGGCGGATTGTACAGCGCCATAAAGTTGATAAGTCGCGCCCACCCCTCGTACTTGTTGCCGAAGTGCAGAGATGAGTGGTCGAGCAGGTAGATGTCGCCGCCTCGGACGCGGATGTTCTGCGGCGTAAAATCCCAGTGCGTAAGAAATCCGCCGTACTGCTCGAGCGTTTGCATGTTGTGCGAAAGAAAATTGCACGCCTCGCCGAGCGCGGCATGGGGCTTGGCTTCCTGCGTGTACCTTTTAATTTTTTTGACATAACCGGCCGCGCGCATCTCGCCGAAAGTATTTTTAATAATCCGCGCATGGGCGTAAGTCGTCGCATGTGCGCTCTCTTGGGCTTTAAACGCCTTGAGTGCCAGCGCAAACTGCTCTTCGACCGGTCGCTCGACAAAGGGCCGCTCCTGCTCGATAAATTCGGTAATCAATATCGTATAGGCCCCCCGGCACACAAACAGCAGTTCTTTCGGCGAAAGAAATGTTTGATAGGCAAACGAGATACGCTCAAGAATCTCGCGACACGTACGCTCGTGTTCGATTTCTTTAATGCCGCCCGCCTCACTGCTCGCTTTGATAATGACGCGCGCCCCGTCACGGCGGCCCACCAGCACGAGCTTGCGCCCGCTCCCCAGCGGCCGTGTCAGGTGGCGTTCGCCGCCGAGGTGTGGCTGGTCGGCCGCGAGTTCGAACCCGAGCTCTTTGAGGATAGGGCGCAGGCCCGCAAGTTCGCGCTCGCGGTACTCTCCCCAGCGGTTTTGTCCGGTGTTATTTTGCATGGGCAAATTTTTCTTCGAGCATGCGGACATGTCCGCTCCACGATTGTTCGTATGCGGCAAGCGCCGCCTCGGGCCTGGGTGCAAAGGGGAGTATCTCCGGGCGCCCGGGCGGGCTTTCGGTAATCGTGCCGGCCGCGCGTCGCAATAGCATTTTTTGGCTAAAATATTTTTTAGCCGCAGGGTCGCCGAAGTGAATTATAAGAGGCGTCCGTACCAGCCACTTTATCAGCAGGGCCGGCAGCTCCACCGAGGCGCCGTTTTCTATGTACAGGATGTCCGCATGCCGCGCCGCCCGCCACAGAGCGAGCGTAAAGGAGATAAGACGCAAAGGCAGGGGCCTGCGCTTAGAGACGGCGACAATACGCGCCCCCTCGACCCGCTCGGGGAAACTGCCGTATACCACCGCGGCTACCTCATGGGCACCCGCAAGACGGCGGGTCAACTCTTTGACGTAGGGGGCCGGGGAGGCTATATCGGGCGGGAAAAGGGCGCTCGCCAAGACGATTTTCATATCATATAGAGCGTATCATTGAAACTCCGCCCGGGCTAAAAAGGTTGTAGCATAGACCTATATGAAGCCGCGCCTATGAAAAAGATAGTTATAGCCACCGGCCTGTACCCGCCCGAGAGCGGCGGGCCCGCCACCTATACCAAACTGCTCGAGGAGCGTCTGCCTCTACTTAATTTTCCTGCCCGAGACGGGCAGGTTGTCGGCTTTGAGGTGCTGGTACTGCCGTTCCGCACTGTGCGGCGCCTACCGAAGGGAGTTCGCCACGTGGTGTATTTTTTTATGTGCGTCGGGTACGCAATGGTCGCCGATGTCGTATACGCGCAGGACACTCTTTCGGTCGGCTTGCCGGCGGTGCTTGCGGCCAAGATGGCAGGCAAGCCGTTTTTGGTGCGCGTGCCGGGCGACTATGCGTGGGAGCAGGGGCGGCAACGGTTCGGCGTCACCGACGAGCTCGACGCGTTTCAGACCAAAAAGTACGGCGGGCGGGTCGAGCGCATGCGCCGCATCCAGCGGTTTGTGGTGCGCCGCGCCGCCGCAGTAATAGTCCCGAGCGAGTATATGAAAAGAGTGGTTGCAGGGTGGGGGGTCAAACCCGTTTTGATTTATAACGGTATCGATTTGCCCGTACAGTTTGAGTTGCCCGCAGAGCGCCCGCAGGGATTTCTGATAGTGTCGTTCGGGCGCGATGTACCGTGGAAGGGGTTTGACGGCCTGCGCCGCGTCGCCAAACGCGAGCCTGGTTGGGTTCTGCAAATATTCAGCGAACTGCCGCGCGTGCAGGCGATGGGGTGGCTGAGGAGTGCCGATGCTTTTGTAATCAACTCGACCTACGAGGGTCTCTCGCACCAATTGCTCGAGGCGATGGCGCTCGGTACGCCGGTTGTCGCCACGGCCGTGGGCGGCAACCCCGAACTTATTACCGACGGCGAAACCGGGTTGCTTATACCGCCCGGGGACGATGGGGCGCTTTACCAGGCGCTCAAGAACATCGAACAAAATAAAGAGGCGGCACTGAAGCGTGCCGGGGCCGCCGGAGAGAAAGTGCAGGGATTTTCTATAGACAAAACACTGGAGCAACTGTGCGGGCTTCTTAAAACACTATGAAAGTCCTGATGATTACCGGCGACAAAAAGTTTGCGGCGAGTCCGCGTTTTGCCCTGCAGGCTGCGCAAGTAGAAAAGCTTTCGGTGGTGTACTGGGGGCGGGGGAGCCTGTGGCCAAAAATACCGAAAGGGCAGTTTTCCGCCCAAGGCGGACCAGCCTTGGGCTGGGACGTGGTCACCGCACAGGACCCCTTTTGGCGCGGACTCTTTGCATGGCGGGTAGCGCGCCGTCTCACCTGCAGGTTAAACCTGCAGGTGCACACGGGCGTTTTAAATATTCTCGGCAAGTTTATCCTGCGCCGCGCAGATTCAGTCCGCGTCGTATCCGAAAAAATAAAAAAACAGGTTGAAGCTATTGGTGTGCGTGCGCCGGTAACCGTACTGCCGGTGTATGTTGACATAGAGCGTTTTCGCGGCATCGCCCGCCCCAGTGAGTCAGACTCACAGGGTAAGACAGTGCTATGGGTCGGCCGGTTTGAGGACGAAAAGGACCCCCTGCTCGCACTCGAGGTTGTACAAAAAGTACCCGGGGCAAAACTGGTTATGCTCGGCGCGGGGAGCTTGGAGGCGGCCCTTAAAACAAAAGCCAAGGGCCTGCCCGTCGAATTTGCGGGTTGGCAGGACCCGGCCGCCTACTTGGCGCAAGCGGATGTGGTACTTTGCACCAGCAAACACGAAAGTTGGGGCGCCAGCATAGTCGAGGCGCTCGCCGCCGGGGTACCGGTGGTCGCGCCCGACGTCGGCATTGCCAAAGAGGCCGGCGCGACCGTGGTGCCTCGGGAGGGGCTTGCCGGGGCGGTCATAGAGGCCCTTCGCACAGGTGCGCTCGGTAGGTTACAATTGCCTCTGCTTAGCAAAGAAGAGTGGGCAAAAGCGTGGGTAAAAACACTATGAACAAACCTCGTATCGGATTTATAGGGCAGGGCTGGATTGGCAAAAACTACGCCGACGACTTTGAAAAGCGCGGGTTTACCACCGTGCGCTACGCGCTCGAAGCGCCCTATGTACAAAATAAAGAAAAAATAAAAGACTGCGATATTGTTTTTATCGCGGTCCCGACGCCGACCACGCCCAAAGGCTTTGACGTCAGTGTCGTCGAGACTGCCTTGCCTCTTATTGGGGCGGGGAAAACCGCGGTGCTTAAGTCGACCATTTTGCCGGGCACCACGTCGCGCCTGCAGGAAAAATATCCAAAAATAATACTTTTGTACGCGCCCGAATTTTTGAGCGAGGCAACCGCCGCGCACGACGCCGCAAACCCGTTCTCCAACATCATCGGACTCGCTCGGGACGATGCGCCGCACCGCGAGGCGGCAAAAAAAGTGCTCGACGTGCTGGCTCCCGCGCCGTTTGCGCAGGTGTGCACCTCGACGGAGGCGGAGTTTATAAAATACTCGCACAATCTCAACGGCTACTTTCAGATTATGCTCGCCAACGTGCTCTACGACGCGGCCCAAAAACTTGGTGCGCAGTGGAATCCGGTGCGCGAGGCGCTCGACCACGACCCGTTTGTTGCCAACCGCTACGGCAGGCCGGTGCACAAAAGCGGCCGCGGCGCGGGCGGCGGTTGTTTTATCAAAGACTTTGCCGCGTTTCGAAAGCTGTACGCAAAGACCGTGCCGGGCGACACCAGGGGCCTGGCGATGCTCGCGGCCCTGGAGCAAAAAAATATCGAACTTCTTACGCAGAGCGGCAAAGACCTTGACCTCTTACGTGGTGTGTATGGTGATAAAGTAGGTCAGACCTACTAACCTATGCGGTTGTTGGTCATTACTCAGGCGGTCGATACCGAGGACCAGGCGCTCGGCTTTTTTCATCGGTGGCTCGAGGAGCTTGCCCAAAAATTTGAAACTTTGGAAGTTATTTGTCTCAAAGAGGGGAAGCACTCTCTGCCTGCAAACGTGCACGTCCATAGTTTGGGCAAAGAGGGCGCGCAAAAGACTACGATATATCGTAGTCTTTTGCGCTTTGCTTACTTGGGGAGACTATTACGATATATCGTAGTACTTAAGTACGATGCGGTTTTTGTGCATATGAACGAGGAGTACGTACTGCTTGGCGGGTGGTGGTGGCGGTTCTGCGGCAAAAGGGTCGTCCTGTGGCGCAATCACAAAATGGGCTCGTGGCGCACGCGCCTTGCCGTGCGGTTAAGCAACACGGTCTGCTATACGTCGCCCGAAGCGTTTACCGCACGGTATAAAAAAGCTTTGCAAATGCCCGTGGGCATTGATACCGGTTTCTTTGTACCACCCCCCGTGCCCTCGCCGGCCGATACGGTTTTGTTTTTGGGGAGGATAGATCCTGTCAAAAAGGTGGAAGTTTTTATCGAGGCATTGGGTAAAATTATTTTGCCGCGCAAAGTTTCTATCTATGGCAGCCCGACCGGGCCGGACTCCGCCTATGCGAAGCGGCTCGCCGAAAAAATCGAAATACATCCGGGCGTCCCGCATCAGGAAACGCGCGCGCTCTATCAATCGCATGCTATCTACGTCAACCTCACGCCGTCGGGGAGCTTTGACAAAACCATCGGCGAGGCGATGGCGAGCGGATGCATTGTGGTCTGCGCCAACGAGGCTTTGCGCGGCATACTGCCGGAGCAGCTCCTTGCGGGCGGCACGGCAGACTCCGCGGCCAAGGCGCTGGAATATGCGCTCGGCATGTCACAAAGTGCGCGGCAAGCGCTTGTGATGGACCAAAGAGAGTATGTCGTGCGCGAACACTCACTGCATCTGCTCGCCGGACGCCTGCAGGCCGTACTCCAAAACAAATGAAGCTGATTTATATCACCGCAAAAAAGTATCCTTCGGCCAAAGCCGACCCGTTTTATGTGCAATCGATGGCGCGGGCTTTTGCGGGCCTACTTGGCGACGATTTTACTTTTTTGGTGCGGGGCGAGGTGCCGCAGGAGCTCCGGGGCTTTGGTGCGCAGGCCGTTCGCATTCCCGACCGCTTGAGAACCGCATGTTATTTCTTTTGGCTGCCGGCGGCCACCGTAGCGCGCGGGTGGAGCAATGAAAAGACAGTTTTTCTTTCGTACGACCCTAACCTGCTGTCGATACTTATTTTTTGGCGCAGCGTGCTCGGGTTTACCTATCGCGTCGCGTCGGATTGGCACCAACTCTTTGACGACTGGCGCGACAACTACGTCGCCCGCCATAGCGATTACTTAACGACCACCTCGGAGCGGCTGAAACAGTTGCTGGTAACCCGCTGCGCGGCCGACCCGGAGAGAATCCTGGTTGCCTACGGCGGCGTCGACCCGCGACCGTTTTATGAAAAATCTAAAATAAGCAAAGCGGACCTGCGCAAGAGCCTAGGGTTGCCGCAGGATAAATTTTTGGCCGGATACGCGGGCTACTTTACCAGCATCGGCCAGAAAAAAGGCCTCGACACCATGATTGAGGCTTTGCCGTTATTGCCCGCAGATATTGCAATGGTGTTCGTCGGCGGCAGAAAAGATGAAATAGCAGAGTATAAAGAGTCGGCGAGAAAACACGGAGTAGAGGCCGGATGTTTTTTTGTAGAAAAACAGCCGTTCGAAAAGCTGGTCGCCTACCAAACGGCGATGGATGTGCTTGTTATACCGTACCCGGACAAGCCGCACTTTAGGGACTACGGCTTCCCCATGAAGGTGTGGGAGTATATGGCGTCGGGGCGGCCGGTTGTATACTCAAACCTCGCGATTATCCGCGAGATTTTGGGCGGCAGGGGCGAGGCCTTCGAGCCGGGCAGTGCCGCAAGCCTTGCCGCCTCCATACAGGCGGTGTGGCAAAATAAAGAGCGGGCCGGACAGCGCGCCGCGCAAAATTCTCTCGCCGTCAAAGCGTATACTTGGGAAGCGAGGGCTAAAAACATGGTAGCCTTCATGCAAAAATAATATGTGCGGCATATCAGGATTTAACTGGGAGGACAAACAGAAGGCCGGGGAGATGGTATCCGCGCTTTCGTATCGCGGCCCCGACGCCGACGGCATTTTTGCCGGCAAGGGGATATCGCTCGGCCACAACCGGCTTGCCGTCATCGACCTTTCGGCCGACGCCAACCAGCCGATGTTTAGCGCTGAAAACGACCTGGTCATCGTTTTTAACGGCGAGATATACAACTTTAAAGAGCTAAAAAAAGAGCTCGAGGGCGGGTACGCGTTTAAAACCAAGAGCGATACCGAGGTAATCCTCGCCGGATACAAAAAGTGGGGCAAGGGAGTGGCCGCGCGCCTCAACGGTATGTTTGCCTTTGCGATATGGGACAAGCGCGACAACTCGCTGTTTTGCGCGCGCGACCACGCGGGGATGAAGCCGTTTTATTATTTTTGGGATGGCACAAAATTTATCTTCGCTTCGGAAATGAGTGCCATCCTTACCCACCCGGTGCCGCGCACGCTCAACCGCGAGGCGTTTAACCACTACCTGCGGGTACTGTATGTGCCCGAGCCGATGACCCTGCTGAAAAATATCTATAAACTGCCGCCCTCGCATACGCTGGTGCTCAAAGACGGCGCGCTAACCGCAGAGGCCTACGGGCAGGAGCCGGCGGCGAAGAGCGGCCTCTCGTACGCCGACGCCGTAGCCGCAGTGCGCCAAAAGACAATCGAGGCGGTCGAGCGGCACCTGGTGTCCGACGTGCCGGTCGGGGTGTACCTCTCGGGCGGCATCGACTCGAGCACGGTGCTCTTTGCCATGTCGCAGGTCCGCAAAAATATCAAAACTTTTACTATCGGCTTCGGCCTTGGCGAGGGCGAGGAGTCGACGAAGTTTAACAGCGATGCGGAGCTCGCCAAAAAGACGGCTAGCTTTTTCGGCACCGAGCACCACGAGGTTGTGGTGTCGGCCCAGGACGTACTCGACTCGTTCGGCCAGGTGGTGCGGCACAACAGCGACCCTATCTCTAACCCCACTGCAACGGCAATGTACTCGTTGGCGAAGTTTGCCAAAGAAAAGGTGACCGTGTGCCTGACCGGCAATGCGGGCGACGAGCTCTTTGGCGGGTACGAGCGGTACCGCCGGGCCCTGCTGGCGCGCTACGTACTGGGGCGCAGTGACCTGTTTGCCCGGTTTATGTTCATTAAAGATCCGTTGCTGGAGCGCGTACTCGCGCCCCGGTTTTTTGTACCCGACCGTCCGGTTAAAACGTACTATGCGCGCTACCTTGCCGGTGCAGACGCCGCCGAGGCGCTCATGCACGCCGACGAGCGCAGCTGGCTGCCGGACTACTTTTTTATGCTCTCGGACAAAATGTCGATGGCGAGCGCGCTCGAGGAGCGCATGCCGTTGTGCGACAAAGAGCTGGCGGCTCTTGCCCGCTCGTTGCCGCGCCGCTACAAGGTAGACCTCTTCGGGACCAAAAAAGTTTTAAAAGACGCGTTTAAAGACGACCTGCCGGAGTATCTCTTTAATCAACCGAAGCGCGGATGGTTTGCCCCGGCCGCCAAATGGCTGCGCAACCCGGAGTTTAGCCGGTTTGCGCGGGACGTACTTTCGCCGGGCTACTACGCGGGTACCACAAGCCTTTTTAACTGGCCGGCGGTGGCGCAAATGCTCGAGAAGCACATCGACAAGAGAGAGTACAACCTGACGCTCCTGTGGGCCATCATCACCTTTCAAACCTGGGCAAGGGAGTTCAAGATAGAGGTATGACGGGCAAAATCTACTATGTTGCCAACGTGCGCATGCCGACCGAAAAGGCGCACGGCATCCAAATTATAAAAATGTGCGAGGCATTTGCCGCTGCGGGCCGCGAGGTAGAGCTGGTGGTGCCGCGGCGCAAAACGCCCATTGCAGAGTCGGCATTTGCATACTACGGGGTCAAAGAAAATTTTAAAATAACCAAGCT
>JBBUFU010000078.1:0-2817 GCA_038056365.1 Patescibacteria group bacterium | reverse complement strand
AAGCTCGCTCAGCCACTCGGGCGCCTCGGGCGCGCCGTAGCGCGCGCGGTGGCCGGCGGGCGCCTCGGCCTCGCCGCCGCTTTTTTGCGCGCGGGTAAAGCCCGGTATCAAACTC
This sequence comes from Patescibacteria group bacterium, assembly GCA_038056365.1. GTDB lineage: Bacteria > Patescibacteriota > Minisyncoccia > Phycocordibacterales > SBAW01 > GWA1-54-10. The sequence goes on along the minus strand of JBBUFU010000078.1, from coordinate 2,702 downwards.
TTAATCCAGTCGAAACTGCCGCCGGGCGTCTGGCCTTTTTTGCCGGGGACTTCTTTGTACGTTACGTGGCTGGCGATGCCGTACTGTGCTTCGTTATGCATATCGGGCGTACGTATCTGCACTTCGACAATACCACCGTCGCCGGTAAAGACGGTCGTGTGCAGACTCTTGTACCCGTTCGGCTTGGGAAAGGCGATGTAGTCTTTGATCTTGTTCGGCAGAGGCTGCCATAGGTTGTGCACCAGGCCGAGTACCTTGTAGCAGTCTTCGACTGTTGGTACCACGACGCGCAGGGCTGCGATGTCATAGACCTTTGCAATGTCGCCTTCTTTGCGTTTGAGTTTTTGCCACAGGCTCCACAGCCCCTTAACGCGAAAGTCGGTGTGCAGTTTGGTGATGCCGTTCTGCCCCAGCTCTTTGCGCAGGGTGCGCGACATGCGGTTGAGCCGCTCGGTCGTCTCTTTACTGCGCTCGGTCAGCAGTTGTTTGGCCTCCACATACTCTTCGGGGTAGGCGTACTCAAACGCCAAGTCCTCGAGCTCCTTGCGCACCAAGCCGATGCCGAGCCGGTGGGCTATTGCCGCATAAATCTCGAGCGTCTCGAGCGCGATGCGGCGGCGCTTCTCTTCGGGTACGTGCTTGAGTGTCCGCATGTTGTGCAGACGGTCCATCAGTTTGATGATTAAAACGCGCGCGTCTTTGCCGGTCGCTACCAAAAGCTTGCGCAAACTTTCGCGGTGCCGCTCGGCGCCGCGGTACTTTAAGCGGCCGAGCTTGGTCACACCCTCCACAAGAAAGCGCACCTCTTTGCCGAACTCCTTTTCGATAGTCGCGGGCAAAACCCCCACGTCTTCGATAGAGTCGTGCAGGAGGCCCGCCGCGACGACGCGCGCGCTCATCCCAAGCTTTGCCAGCTCTTTGGCGGTCGCGACAAGGTGGTTAAGATACGGCTCGCCGCTAAAACGCTTGTGGTCTTTGTGCGCCTCGGCGGCAAAACCATAGGCTTTCTCCACCAAAGCCAAGTCGTCCTTGCCGGCCCCGCTCATCTTTTGGAGAATGTCCCTAATTTCGTTCACCAGTACATTCTACTCTTTTTTGGTTTTCCGGGCGAAGCCGCGTTTTTTCTTTTCTTCTTTCAATATTTCAAGCGCGCGCTCGAGCCCTATCTCGTATACGTCGTCTTTTTTGAGTGAGCGGAAGTCCGCCTTAGGTTTAGTGGTGTGCGCAATATACGGCCCAAAGCGGCCGATGTTCGCTACGACATTCTCGCCCGTCTCGGGGTGGGTGCCCAATGTGCGCGGCAAAGAGAGGTATACCGCCGCGTCCTCGACCGTCACCGTGGCCGGGTCTTTTTCTTTAGGGATGCTCGAGCGCTTGGGTTTTGCTTTTTTGCTTTTGCCTTTACCTTCGGGCATCTCGCCGAGTTGGACATACGGCCCAAAGCGTCCGCTGAGGACATAAATATTTTCGCCCGAGTCGGGGTGCGTGCCGATGGGTTTTGCAGGCTCGTTGCTAATTACTTCGCCGAGCTCGGTGCGCGCGCCGAGGCAGTCGGGGAAGCGCGCGCACGACATAAACTTGCCCTGGCGCGAGAGTTTAAACACCATTGCTCCATCGCAGATGGGGCACGTAAATTCTGCTGGCGTGGGCCCGAGATCGGTAATCTTGCCGGCCTCTTTGTCTTTTTTCTTTACCTCTTTGAGGAACGGCGTATAAAAGTCGCGCAACGTCTTTTTGTACTCGCGGGTGCCGTCGGCTATCTGGTCGAGCTCGTCCTCCATCTCGGCGGTAAAGGTGTCGGAGATATAGGTGGGGAAGTTAGCCTCAAGAAAGCTCGACACCACATCGCCGGTGTCAGTAGGGCGCAGGCTCCGCGCCTCTTTGACCACATAACCGCGCGCCTCGAGCGTGCGCATGATGCTCGCGTAGGTGCTGGGGCGGCCGATGCCGCGCTTCTCGAGCTCCTTGATAAGCCCGGCCTCGGTATAGCGCGGGGGTGGCGTGGTCTGCTTTTCTTCGGCATTGATGTCATTGACCTTCAGTTCATCGCCCGCGGCAACTTTGGGCAAGATGACATCCTCGCCGCCTGCCGCCGGGTCGGCCTTGAGCCATCCGTCAAAAATAACGCGCGAGCCGGTTGCAACGAATGACGGAATTACCGAGGACGGTCCTCGGTCTTTACCGAGGACGGTCCTCGGTACGTCGGCGACTATTTTGGCGCGCATCAGGCGCGCGTCGGCCATCTGGCTTGCCAGCGCGCGAGCGCGAATAAGCTCGTAGAGTTTTTTCTGCTCGGGCGTCGAGCCGGCGGACACTTTGTCGATATGCGTCGGGCGGATAGCCTCGTGCGCCTCCTGGGCGTTTTTGCTCTTGGTGGCAAAGGCGCGCGACTCGGCGTACTCTGCGCCGAATTGCTTGACTACCTGCGCGCCGATTGCCGCGCGCGCCGGCAGGCCAAGGTTGACCGAGTCGGTGCGCATGTAGGTGATGTGGCCCGCCTCGTAGAGTTTTTGCGCGATGCGCATGGTGTTCGAAGGCGAGAGTCCGAGCCTTGAGGAGGCGGTTTGCTGGAGCGTCGAGGTGGTAAACGGCGGCCGCGCGGCACGCTTGGCCTCGGTCTCGCCGACGGCGCTTACGGTGAGTCCGTCTTTTTTGACCGCGGCCAGTATGTTGTCGGCGACTTTTTTTTCGCGCGGTTCTTC
>JBBUFU010000077.1:0-7629 GCA_038056365.1 Patescibacteria group bacterium | reverse complement strand
CCCCCGGCAAGGGGGCGATAACAACCGGGACCGCGCGCAAAACGATAAAGAGCACGGGCGCGAGTACGGGGTGCGCGGCAAGAAGAGAGGAGAGCAAGGCTTCCACGGTGGCAGTTTACCACGCGGCCGCTCCCTTAGCGGTGTTTGGTGTCGGAGATTATTTGGCCGTCGTCGAGCTTGACTACCCGCTCGGACTCGCGGGCAAACTCCTCTTCGTGCGTGACCATAATAATGGTCTGGCCCGCGCGGTGGAGCGCCTTAAAGATATCCAAAATAACGCGCGAGGACTCGTTGTCGAGGTTGGCGGTCGGCTCGTCGGCAAACAGTATCTTCGGCTTGTGCGCTATGGCGCGCGATATCGACACGCGCTGTTGTTCCCCGCCGGAGAGCTGCGAGGGCAGGTTGTGCAACCGGTGCCCGAGCGAAACATTTTCGAGTGCCTCGGTGGCCTGGCGGTAAGCGGCACCGCGCGCAAGCCCCTGCATGAGGAGCGGTAAGGCCACGTTTTCGAGCGCGGTAAGCTCGGGCAAGAGTGCGTAGTCCTGAAAGACATACCCGAACCGGTTGAGCCTAAAGCGCATGCGCTCGTCGGCGGACATGCTGTGCGTGTTGTGGCCGTCGATGACCACCGACCCGCCGGTCGGCTCGTCGAGGAGCGACATCTGGTACAGTAGGGTCGACTTGCCCGCGCCCGAACGCCCCATGATGGCGACAAATTGGCCGTCGGGCACCGCAAAGTCGATGCCCTTTAAGACCGGCGTTTCGACGTCGCCGTTTTTAAATGTCCGGATGAGTTTTTTTACTTCTATCATATTAGTTGCGGCCAAGAATCGAATCGAGCGTATTTTTGCGGATGATCATCCACGCCGGCACGTATCCGGCAATAAGCGTCGAGACGACGAGGAGCCCCACGCGCACCATGGTCTCCCCCACCGGGGCCACCAAAATACCGTCGCTGAAGGGGAAGTCTATAGGGTGCGCCGCGAAAAAAGGAACCAAGAACCCGTACACCAACAGGAGCCCGAAAATAGAGCCCACCAGCGCGTAAAAAATGGACTGAAAGATGTACGATATTTCGATGGCGCGGCCGTTGATGCCTATGCCTTTTAGTATCCCGATAAACTTACGGCGCGTGATTGCGTTAATAAAGACGACGATAAATATGGTGATAGAGGCGACCACCAGCCCGATCGACGAAAAGGCGGCACCGAGCATATTAAAGGTGGTGATGATGTCTTTAAGAAACTTGGGCTGGGCGTCCTCGAAGGTTTGCACCTTAGCCGCCTCTCCGGCCCCGCGCAACAGGAGCGCGTCGCGCATGGCCGCCGGATCGACGCCCGGTTTGACCTTTATCGCTATCTCGTCGACGTTGCCGTCGTTGCGGCCGATAAGACTACGAAATTGCGAGTCGACAAAGTACGCGCGCATGGCGACCTCGTCAACCTTACTCTTGAGTATCCCCTTGACCGTCACCTCGCGGGTGACACCGCCGACCGTTACCCGTATTTTTGTGCCAATGCCCACACGGTCGAGCGTGCTAAAGCCCGGCGTCTCTACCGGAAAGTACTGTTTGAGCAGGTAGCCGCCGACGACGACCTTGTCGTAGTCGCCGGGCGCAAGAAACTCGCCCTCGACGATGTCCCTTGCGATGCCGGTGACCGCATTTTCTTTGGCGGGGTTGATGCCGACCACGACCGCGTTGGCGACGTTGGGCTTGTCGGTCTCTTTGTGGGTGCGGTAGTTGGCCTCGAGCGTGCCCGGCTCGCGGTAGCGGGCCGTGTAGGCGGCCACTTCGGGCAGAGAGGCCACCAACCCTATGATGTCGGGACTGTTTTCGATATACTGTTTGTCCTCGAGCGTAGAAACGATGACATCGCTGGTGTACTCGGTGCGCACTGCGTTGATGGCGCCCTGCATAAGCCCCACCAAAATGCCCGAAAGCACCACCAGGTTAAGGAAGGTCAGTATCATGACCCCGATAATAAGCGTCGTGGTCCACAGGCTGGCCCGCCGCAGTGCGCGCACCGCGAGAAAAAATCCGATTTTGACGTTGAGCGGCATGGCTACGGCAGCGTCGCGACGACAATGTCGCCCGCCGCGAGCCCCGAGAGCACCTCGACCTCGCCGAGAGACGAAACCCCGCCGAGCGTGACCTCCCGCTCCTGCACGGCTCCCCCTACCAATACCCGTACGTAACTTTTGGCGCCGCGGTACTGCACCAGCCCCTGAGGCACCGAGAGTACGCTCGCTTTTGTGTCGGTGGTGATGACGATGTTTGCCGTCATGCCGGCCTTGATGCGCGTGTCGGGGCGGTCGAACTGCAGTACGGCGCGGTAGGTCGACACGCCGTCGCGCACGGTGTCGGCCGGGTCGATGGAGGCGACCGTGGCGTCAAAAAACGTATTGTCCCCGTAGGCGTCGAGCGTAACTTGGGCCTTGTCGCCGCGCCTGAGCAGCGCCACATTTATCTCGGGCACATACGACTCTATCTGAAACACCCCGCCGCTGATGATCGAAATTTCCGGAGTGTTCGGCGAAACTATTTTGCCGACCTTTGCGTCGACGACCGTTATGACGCCGCTAAAGGGTGCCGTGATAAACGTCTTGCCAAGTTCGGCCTGCGCGGCCGCCACGTCGGCGCGCGCCGCTTTGACCTGCGCTTCTTGCGTGGCGATGTCTCCGGGCGTCGAGCCGGCGCGTTTGAGCGCCAGATTTTTGACGCTCTGGTCGAGTGCCGAGGCGGCGGCGTTTACCGCGGCGGTTGCCGCGTTGACGTTGGTGCGCGCGGTGGCGGTGGCGCTGATGTAGGTGTCGATGGTCGCCTGCGAAGCCGATGAGGACGGCACGGCCCGGTTGAGCGCGGCGTTGGCGTCCGAAAGGAGGCCCGCCACCCCGGCCAAGTATCCGCGCCCCTGTGCAAGCGCCGAGGAGAGGTCGCCGTCGGCCGACAAAGAAAGGACTCCCGCCCAGACGGCAAGAGAACTCTCTGCGGCAAGACGTTCGTTTTCGACTTTATTTTTTAAATTGCTGTCGCTGACGACGAGAGTTATCGAGGGATTGGTGCGGCCATTGTTTATAAATTGGTCGAGCGTGTTGTGGACCGCGGCCTCGGCGGCACGGTAGGCGTCTTGGAGCTCGTCGACAAGCGCGGTGCGGTCGTGCGCCACGGTAGCCTCGGCAATCGACACCTCTTCGGGGCGCGTGCCGCTTTGGAGGGCAGCAAGCTTGACCTCCTGGGTCCCCTGCGCCGCTTGGCGCTGAAGGACGGCCGCCCGGAGGTCGGCGTTTTCGACCGCGGCGAGGGTCGCACCCTGCCCCACCGCCTGCCCGACCGAAACATATACGCCCGCGACGCGTCCGCCCTCCGAAAAGCCGAGGGCCACCTCTCGCGTGGGAGTCACTTTGCCCGACACGGACACCTCCTGCACAAAGGCCTTCGGCTCGAGCACGATGGTCGCCTGCTCGGCCGTCGACGGGCGCAGGAACCACCACCCGCCGGCGACTACTAGCACCCCAACGACAAACACCCCCCACTTGGAGAAGAAGAGCGACTTACTTTTTGCCCAAGAAAAAAGGTGTTCAGCCATGTATCAAAAGTAGTATACCCCTTCTGTAGATTTATTTCTGCTGGGGGACATGGATTCGAACCATGGTGACGACTTTCAGAGAGTCGCATCCTACCGCTAGATGATCCCCCAATAACATAGGGAACGATAGCAAGAATTACGACAAAAGAAAACTCCCCCGCCGCGGCGGGGGAAGAACTTTCAAGCACGGGCGGGCTTCGATTTTGGCCCGGTGGCCCAGACAATCAGCGTGGGGACGAGTATCCCGCCGATGAGCCACGCGGTTGGTATGGCCGTCGCGACCGGGCCCCTCTCCGGTACAAGACCGGACTTGATCGAAATCACGTCGAGGGCGGCAAACATCGGCATCATCGCGCTGACGAGTGTGAGCCCTGACTCGAGCCCAGAGAAGGGTTTGAGCTTGTCGAGGCAGGTGATGTTGCGCATGTTCGCAAGCACCGCCGCAAAAAGCACAATGGCAACGGCCATACGCGCCTCGAACGGCAGCCCCGGGCCGAACTTGATAAGGCAGAGCCACGCGAATTCGAGCACCACCACGCCGGCGACAAACTGTGTCCAATAGCGTTCAGTGGCGGAGCTCCGGTGAACGTGATTACTGAAAAGCGTCCCGATACCAAGGACACTAAACAGTCCGGTCATCATGATGACTGTGTTGATGGCAAACGGACCGACTTCGAAGTGAAGCGCCATCAGCACCATCGTTTGGAATAGCCAGAGAACGGCGTAGGGCAACAAGCGGAGGTTGAAGTCTCCGCTGAAGCAGTATGTTAGAGCAGGCATGATTGCCTCCCATTGAAGATTCGTCTGCCAAGACTATAGCACGGGGTTATTTTTTCTGCGACGCGGCTTTGAGGAAGGCGACGAAAAGCGGGTGCGGAGCGAGCGGACGGCTGAGAAACTCGGGGTGGAACTGCGTGCCGAGGAAAAACGGGTGCTCGCTCTGCGGCAACTCGGCTATCTCCATCAAGCGGTTGTCGGGCGATGTGCCGCTAAACACCAAGCCGACATCCTCAAGCTTTTTAATATACTCGGGGTTAACCTCGTAGCGGTGGCGGTGGCGCTCGTTGATTTCTTTTTTTTGGTAGGCGACTTGCGCGACGGTCCCCTCTTTGAGTACGCACGGGTAGGTGCCGAGCCGCATGGTGCCGCCGTAGTCCTGCTTAATCATTTTTTCTTTTTGGTCGGGCATAATGTCGATGACCGGATGCGCGGCCTCTTTGTTTATCTCGGCCGTGGTCGCGCCCGCAAAACCCGCTTTGTTGCGGGCATACTCGATGACCAACAATTGCATCCCATAGCACAGACCGAAGTAAGGAATTTTATTTTCGCGCGCAAAGGCGACCGCCGCGACGATACCCTCGACGCCGCGGGCACCAAAACCGCCCGGCACCAAGACGCCGTCATATGTTTCTAGCTCCTGCAGTTTGCCGGCGTCAGCCTCGTACGGCTCGGAGTCGAGGTACGACAACTTGACCTTGAGGTCGAGTGCGGCGGCGGCATGCTTCATCGACTCGATGACCGAGATGTATACGTCGGAGAGTACGTACTCGCCGGACATAAAGTACTTGCCCACGACGGCAATGTTGATCTCGCGGCCGCCGTTTTTAACTTTTTTGGCAAACGTGTCCCACTGCGAAAGGTCGGACGGGCGCGTGGGCAGGCCGAGCACCTTGCACAGTGTGTCGCCCAAGCCATCCTTTTCGAAGTTGAGGGGAATGTCGTAAATGCTCTCGACGTCGGGCGCGGAGATGACGCGCTCGGGCAGGATGTTGCAGAAGACGGCTATCTTTTCTTTGCGCTTATCGTCGAGCGCAACCTCGGCGCGCGCCAAAATGACATCGGCCTGCAATCCTACGCTGTTGAGCGAGCGGGCCGCATATTGGGTTGGCTTGGTCTTCATCTCGCCGATGTTTCCCGGGATAGGCACGTACGAAAGCATCACCACCGCGACGTCGCGCGGAAACTTATTTTTGAGCATACGGGCCGCTTCGAGGAAGATGATGTTTTGGTACTCGCCGATGGTGCCGCCGATTTCAATCAGCGTTACTTCGGCGTCCGCTTTTTTTTGCGCTTCGGTAATGCGGCGTATAACCTCGAGCGGTATGTCGGGCACCACCTCGACGTTTTTGCCTTTGTATTCGAGATTTCGTTCGCGGCGGATGACCTCCTGGTACACCCGGCCGGTGGTCATGTAGTTGATGCTCGGCAAGGTCTCGCCCAAGAAACGCTCGTAGTTGCCCATGTCCTGGTCGGTCTCGTAGCCGTCTTCGAGCACAAAGACTTCGCCGTGCTCGGTCGGGTTCATCGTGCCGGCGTCGACGTTGATGTAGGGGTCGATTTTAATCGCGGTGACCTTAAAACCCTTGGATTTCAAAATCCGCCCGATGGCGGATGAGGCGACCCCTTTGCCGATGCCCGACATGACTCCTCCTACGACAAAAATGTATTTCGGGTCCGCCATTTTTTACACTATATCTTGAGATACCGCCGCACTGCAAGAAACGAGGCCACCGCGCCGAGCGCCACCCCCGTGCCGACGATAATCAGGAAAAACTGCAGGAAGTGCGACAGGTAGTAGCTAAAGACATTTACCCCGCCGAAATACTGCACCGTAGAGTCGCCTATCCACCAGGTGAGCGGATAGAAGAGGAGCAGGGTCACGACGCCGGCGATAAGGCCGTAGAGCACGCCCTCGATCATAAAGGGGGCGCGGATAAAGAAGGCGGATGCACCGACGAGACGCTGGACCTGTATCTCGTCGCGGCTGGTGTAGATGGCAAGCCGCAGGGTATTGAGCGCGATAGCGAGCGTGGTGAGCACAAAGATAATAAGCATGATAAGACCTATTTTTTGGGCCGAGTCGGTGACGTTTTGCAGGTTGACCAGCGCCGCGTGGTACCTGGGGTCATAAAAGTTAATCTTGTCTACCGTCTGCGCCAGGGCGCCCGAGTCGACCTGGTCTTTGAGGAACTTTGCTATCGCGTCGTACGAGGCGATATTTTTGGCCGTAATAGTGAGTTTGGCGCCGAAAGGGTTGCCCACCTCGCCGAGCGCCTGCAGGGTGCGCTGGTCGTCGGCAAAGCGCTCGCGAAACGCGGCGAGCACCTGCTCGCGGTCTTGGTACGCGACCGACTGCACCTCGGGCAGGGCCTCGAGCGAGGTTTTGAGGCCGAGTATCTGCTCTTCGGGCGCGGTGGTTTGCGCGGTGACACTCATGGTCGCCTTGTCCTCTAACTGCGCGATGGTCGTGTTGACGACCACGCCCGCAAACATCGCCATGCCGATGATAAAGAGCGTAAAGATAAGCATCAGTATCGAGGCAAAGGAGATAAAGCTGTTACGCCAAAAGTCCTGCAACCCCGCGCGGAATATGCGCTTTATCATGAGCCAGTTCATATCTACAGTATATACTTTCCTTCTTTGTCGTCGCGGACCACTTTGCCCCTATCCATCGTGATGACGCGTTTTTTGAGGCTGTCGATGACGCCCTTGTTGTGGGTGGTAAGGATGATGGTGGTGCCGAGGTCATTAATCTTTTTTAAAATCTGCACCACCTCAAAGGCGTTGACCGGGTCGAGGTTGCCGGTCGGCTCGTCGGCCACGATGACGTCGGGTTGGTTGACTATGGCCCGCGCGATGGCGACGCGCTGCTGCTCGCCACCCGAGAGCTCGCCCGGGAAGTTGTTGAGCTTGTCGGAGAGGTCCACGAGCTCGAGCACGTGCGGCACGTCGGAGTGGATCTCGGCCTCGGCGCGGCCCGCCGCCTCCATGGCAAAGGCGACATTTTCGTACGCGGTCTTATTGGGCAAGAGGCGGAAGTCCTGAAAGACCGTGCCTATTTTGCGCCGGAGGTTGTTCATCTTACTCAGCGACAGTTCGTGAACGTTGATGGACTCAAAAAATACCGAGCCGGTAGTGGGCCGCTCTTCGGCGAGCAGCATCTTGACCAGCGTCGTTTTGCCCGCGCCGGAGTGCCCGACGATAGAGAGAAACTCCCCCGGCTCTACCGAGAAGGAGACGTCTTCGAGCGCAATAGAGTTAT
>JBBUFU010000076.1:0-4602 GCA_038056365.1 Patescibacteria group bacterium | reverse complement strand
CAATACATACTGGACAGTGGAGTTCAAAGGTGTATTCAGTAGCGCCAGGCGATATAAGTGTGTCGCTCCGTTTTGATATTAATGATGCCTTGAGGCAAGAAGGCGAAGCACGGGAATTGGTTCGAGATATTCAGATGCTTCGAAAAGAGAAAGGTTGTACAATGGATGCGAAAATTGGTGTGATATTACCAACGACCGCCAAATCACTTACGAAAGATCTGTTGGAGGAAATTCAAAGAAAAACGCTTGCAAAGGGCTGGGGCACAAGAGGTCGGCAAACTCTCGCGCCGGGAGCTATTTGTTGTAGGTCTCGCGCTTTATTGGGGTGAGGGGTATAAAGGTTCGAGCAATGAACTCGGATTTACTAATAGCGATCCGGCCATGATTTTATTTTTCATACAATGGCTGTTCTCCGTATATGGGATTCCGCGCGAGCGTCTTATCATCCGTGTAAGTATTAATGCCATGCACTCGTACCGAGTACGGGACGTCGAAAGATACTGGAGCAGATTGACGGGCATTCCGCTCTCACAATTCACAATGACGAGTCTTATTAAAGCGGCCTCAAAGAAGCGGTATGCGAACGAATCCAAACATTTTGGCACCCTCAGGGTCAAAGTGCGTTCCGGTACCGATTTGCGCAGACGCATACTTGGGTCTATAGGGAAGCTAAAGACGCTATACTAATACCATGCACTCTTTTTCTATAGGAGACGCTCTGCAGTTCGGCTGGCACAAAACCCGCGATCATAGCGGGCTCCTGTTCCAAGTGGTGCTAGCGCTTTTTGCGCTCCAGGTGGCCTCGGCCATCGTACAGAAGGTACTCGAAGACACCCTGCTCGGCATCGGGGTGTCGCTCGTACTCGCGATTATGGGCGTCATCGTGGGCGCGGGTTTTATGGTGATAGTGCTCAAGCTTGCACAGGGCCACGCGGCGCACTACCGCGACCTGGTCCCGCCCGCCACTCTGGTGTGGTATTTCTTCTGTGCAACCGTGGTTTCCGGATTTCTTATACTTCTCGGTTTTATCGCGCTTATCATCCCCGGCATCTATCTGGCCCTGCGTTTTAGTATGGTGCGCTTCGCCATCCTCGACCTGCCTGCGCAGGCAGGCGGCGCCGGCATCACCGAAAGCCTGCATCGTAGCGGCCGCCTTACGCGCGGGCACAAGTGGCATCTGCTTTGGTTCTTCCTCACCCTCGCAGGGATGAACATAATCGGGCTTCTGCTGCTCTATGTCGGGCTTTTGGTCACGGTGCCGGTCTCGGGCCTGGCCTGGGCGCACGTGTATCTTAAATTGAAAAACAAGGCTTAAAATGCTAGGGTAAATGGCACGTCGGCGTAGCTCAGGTAGTTAGAGCATGGGACTCATAAACCCAAGGTCGAAGGTGCAAGTCCTTCCGCCGACACGCGGGAGTAGCTCAACTGGTTAGAGCGCCGCCCTGTCACGGCGGAGGTTGCGGGTTCAAGTCCCGTCTCTCGCGCAGAAAAAATCCCCGCAAGGGGATTTTTGCGTAGCGATTATAATTTTTGCGGACTGGTGACCAAGCCCTGTCCCTTTGCCTGTCGCGCAAAAGCGAGCAGGTGCTCGAAGCCGAGTGCAAGCCTCTGCCCGCCCGCCCGCGCGGTGCTGTACGCCGCGAGGTAAGTCCCCGCGAGCGCCAAGCCCGCCGGGGCGATAATGCGTATCCCGGCTGTTTTAAGAGTGTAGGCCGCCGCGGCAAGGCACGCGGCAATTACGAGCAGTCCGGGGAGCGCCGCGGCCGAGGAAATGATGACGGGCCCCGAGCCGCGCAGAAGGAGCATAAGCGGCACAAGCGCAAGCGCCGCGGCTGTGGCCGCTGTCGCCCCGTACACGGCACTATCCGAAAGATATTGCAGGCGGGTTGCAAACGGCAACCGGCGTACCGAGAGCGCGTATCGGGCACCCGCGCCGGCGCGCACGGCGCGCCTTACCAAGAGCGGCCAGTACTCCTCGAGTGTTTGCGGCGCAGAGGCAAGCACTAGGGGGGCCGGCTCAAAATACGAGCGGTACCCGAGCGCTTGCAGACGCAGGCCCAGCTCTCCAAAACGCATTCCCGGCCGGTAGACCTCGCGCAAAGCCTCGCGCGCCACCAGCGCGCCGCTACCGTAGAGCGGCGCGGCATTGAGAGAATTTTTGGCGGTTGCGCGCGCCTGCGCCAACACCTCTTGTGCGCAAAACGCGTCGGCAATCCGGCCCTCTCCGCGGTAGTACGTCGCGGTTTGGACAAACGCCATCGCCGGGTCCGCAAAGTAAGGTGCGAGCCAATCGTCGAACTCGGGATGCAACACCTCGCCGTCCCGCACCAGGGCGACGAGCGGCGCGGCGCCGTCAAGCACCGACTCGGGTACTACCGCCTCGTCCGGGGCGAGTACGTAGCGGTCAACGGCCGGGCGTAGAGCCTCGTCGCGCGTAGGCTCTTGCGCGCGCTCCCACTGCGCGTATACATAGGCCACCGTCCCCGCGGCGAAAAAAAACAGCGCTACGGAGAGCGCCGCATACGACAGAGGCTCTCCTCGCGGCAGGAGAAACTCCACTACCAGCAAAGCTCCGAGCGCGCCCGCGCCTAATGCAACAAGAGAGGCGTGGTGCGGCTGAGTCATAGCGTCACCTTACCGCGCGCTATGTGAAGAACCCATAAAGTGTGCGTACGGTGAAAACAAATTGAAAAAGAGCCATAAATGCGCTACTCTGCAAGAGTTCTCGCAAAATAGCCGCAAGCCGAAGTAGCTCAGATGGTAGAGCAACTCCATGGTGGGACGCAGTCCCTGCCCAGTGCGCCGGCAACGACGCACTGAATCCCGAATAACGGTTAATAGCCTGCACAGGCCAAGACCGTGGCGCCAAGCGCCCGAACGACTGACAAGGGCTTCCCTAAGGGAAGAAGATACAGTCTAGCCCTCTTTGAAGTGTGATAGAGAAAAAGAGGTGTAAGCGAAGGAGTAGGTCGCCGGTTCGATTCCGGCCTTCGGCTCAAGTTTAAGTTGTCAACATACGACCATACACAAGTTTGTATGATGGCCGTACGTTCCTGATATAGTTGAGGTATGTCCAACCCGAAGAAACCGCGTTCAAAATGTTTGACATGCGGTGACGAGCCAGCCCGGGCGGGCTATAAATATTGCAGTAATAGCTGTCAGCACAGTTATCAAGATAAGGCGTACCTGGAGGCGTGGAAATCTGGGAAAGAAAGCGGGCTACAGGCCCTGGGCATAGTCTCGACACGTATTAAGCGGTATTTGCGAAAAAAGTTTGGAAACAAATGTTTTCTGTGCGGATGGTCAAAAGTAAATCAAAAAACAGGAAAAGTTCCTCTCGTTGCCGACCACATTGATGGTAATTGGCGAAACAATACGGAGGAGAATCTAAGATTGATATGTCCAAACTGTGATGCCCTTAGTCCCACTTACGCCGCGTTAAATAGAGGGAACGGCAGAAAACATCGCGCCATAAGCAACCGTGCAAAGGAGGGTCGCATCCTCGTACAAACTCGCTCGAAAACAGTATAAATTATGATATAGTGTCGCCATTGCCGAGGTAGCTTAGCTGGTAAAGCAACGGTATCGTAAACCGTAGACCGGGAGTTCGAATCTCCCCCTCGGCTCCACGTGGAAGAAAAGGAAAAAACAAAAAACCGCATCGCAGAGATAGAAGCCGCCATGCAGGGGGCGGATTTTTGGGCTGACAAAGACAAGGCGCAGGCGTTGATACAAGAACTGCAGGAGTTGAAGACGCAGGCGGAGGGCGGCGGCGCCTACGAGCGCGGCAATGCGGTCCTGTCGCTGGTGGCGGGCGCCGGCGGGGACGATGCCGAGGATTTTGCACAGATGTTGCTCGAGATGTACCGCAAGTACACCGAGAGTCGCGGGTGGGGGATGAAGGTCCTGCACGAAAACAAAAACGACCACGGCGGCTACCGCAACGCCTCGGTCGAGATAGAAGGGAAGAATGTTTACGGTACGCTGAAGAACGAGTACGGCGTGCACCGCTTGGTGCGTATCTCGCCGTTTAACGCCTCTCAAAAGCGCCACACCTCGTTTGTGTTAGTCGAAATTCTGCCGGTTTTGCAAAAAGTGGCCGCCCTGGAGATTGACGAAAAAGAGCTGGAGATTACGGTGGCGCGCTCAAGCGGCCCCGGCGGCCAAAACGTCAACAAACGCGAGACCGCGGTGCGCATTGTCCACCTGCCGACGGGACTCAGCGCCCACGTCGACGGCGAGCGTACCCAGGGGGCCAACAAAGAAAAGGCACTCGCTATACTCAAGGCCAAACTCCTCCGGAGGCTCGAAGAAGAGCGTAAGGAAAAGATTAGCGACCTCTCGGTGCAGAGCGGTAAAATCGAGTGGGGGAGCCAAATCCGCTCCTATGTGCTCCACCCCTACCAGCTGGTCAAAGACCACCGCAGCGGGGTAGAGGTCCGCGACGCGGAGGGGGTGCTTGATGGCAACCTCGAGCCCTTTTTGGTACAATAAACGCTATTGTTGCGATGATATATTACGACCGCGTATCAAAAATATACGCTGATAATTCTGTTGCGCTTGAGGATCTCTCGTACTCGGTAGAGCCGGGGGAGTTTCTCT
>JBBUFU010000075.1:0-1949 GCA_038056365.1 Patescibacteria group bacterium | reverse complement strand
ACAGATAAAGGCTGGGAACGGCAGTGGGCTCTATGTCGGCGCGGGCGGCCAAACCGGCATCGGCTACACCAGTTTTGACACCTCCATCGGCGATGCACTGCTGGTCAACGGCCGCATCGGCATTGGCACCACTAGTCCGCAAAGCAAACTGCAAATCGACGTCAACGGCCGCAATTCCGGCGAGCTCAAGTACGCCTTGCGCGTGATGAACTCCGACACGGCCTCGCAGGCCACCGGCATCGAGCTGGTCGGCTCGGGCGCCGCGGGCTCGGCGTGGGTTGTCGGCACCGACCTCGGCGCCGCAAACGCCAACAACTTCTTTATCGCCACCACCACCGCCGGCGCGACCAACGGCCCAACGTACGCGCCGTTTGCCATCATGTCGGACGGTGGGATTAAGATAAGCGACTCGGGCACGGTCTCGAGCGGCAACAAACTCTACGCGCAGGCGGGTGGACTCTACTGGGATGGCACACAGCTCAACGGCGGGAGCATAACCAACTACTGGTCGCAGACGGGGACCACTAACCATCCTTCCACCTTTGGCAACAGCGTCGGCATAGGCACCACGACCGCGTGGGCGCGGCTGAGCGTAGCGGGCGCGGCCGGTGCAACCACGCCGCTGTTTGCCATCTCATCCACCACCTCGGGCAACGCGACCTCGACCGCATTTATCATCGACCAGAACGGCAAGGTGGGTATAGGCACCAGCTCACCGTCGGCCACGCTTTCGCTCCAGGGTAGCATCGGCGTTAACAGCTCTCAGCTCTACCTCGCCTCCTCCGGCAATGTCGGCGTCGGCACCGCCGCGCCGTCATACAAACTCGACGTCGCGGGCTACGTCAACACCGACCAATACTCGGGCTTTAAGCAGGCGGGGGTCACGGTGCTGTACGCCAGCTCGACCACCAGCTCTATCCAACTCGGCTCGGGCGCGGGCAACACCACCAACGTGCTGGCAACGTACAACACTCTTGTAGGCACCAACGCCGGTGCCAACCTGACCTCGGGCGCCAACAACATCTTGCTCGGCGGCAACTCGACCTCGGCCAACAGCAACCTCACGACCGGCAGTAACAACATCAGCATCGGGTACAACATTTCTCTACCCAGCGCCACCAACAACAACCAGCTCAATATCGGCAATATTATCTACGGCACCGCCGTCGACGGCACTGCCTCGACCGTATCAACCGGCAACGCCGGCATTGGCAGCTCGACGCCGTGGGCGCGGCTGTCTGTCCATGCGACCGCCGGTGGCACCACCCCGCTGTTTGCCGTTGCCTCTTCGACCAACGGCGCCGCTACCACAACCGCGCTCGTTGTAACCAACGTGGGCAACGTCGGCATCGGAACCGCTTCGCCCCAAGCTCTGGCGAACGACGTTACGGGGAGAATCGTTGACATCACTGGGGCCAACTCGATTCTCGCCCTTCATAACAGCGGCGACACGCTCAAAGAGGCGAGCATCTACAACCACACATCGGGCCTCTACATTGACTCCACGGGCGCCGCGACCGCGAGCAACAACAACATCTACTTCCGCACCACCAATACGGCCAGTAGCAACATCGTGAGCACGGCGATGACCATCGCGAGCACTGGCAACGTCGGCATCGGGGTCACGAATCCGCAGGTTACATTCCAAGGGGGTAATCCGACGACGGGGCGCTTCGGGGCGCAAGCAAGGACAGACGGTGCGGACATCGGCGGCGCCGGCGCTGGCAATCTCGGGCGCTTCGGCGGGTGGTACACATCAAATCCGATTGCCGGCTCGGCGATAGACTTTGCCGCTCAGGGCGCTGGGGGACAGCGCGGTGCCATCGGATTCCTGACCAAAGTGGCTGACGACGACACGACCCAGCCATCACTCAAGATGGTCATAACCCAAGCCGGCAACGTCGGCATCGGGACGACAGGTCCGGAAAGTAGTTTGACCGTGAGCGGCG
>JBBUFU010000074.1:0-8865 GCA_038056365.1 Patescibacteria group bacterium | reverse complement strand
CCGCGAGCAGTCGCGAGCGCCGCGAGATGCTCGAGGATGCACTGGGGTTAACCGCCTTTTTGTACAAGCGCGAGGAGGCCGAGCGCAAGCTCCAAAAGACCGACGAAAACATGCGCGAGGTCGGGGCCGTGCGCCGCGAGCTCGCGCCCCACCTTAAGTTCCTTATGGGGCAGGTTAAAAAAATCGAGCAGGCGCAGGCCTTGCGCGAGGAGCTCAGCGAAAAATATACCGACTATCTTGCGCGCGAGCGCACGCATTTGTCGCTCACCCGCGCGGAGCTAGGGGCGCAAAAGGAGGCGCCCGCCCGCGAGCACAAAAGCCTTGGCGAGCGCATTGACCACTTGCGCCAGGCGCTCAGCAAAAAGCGCGACGACGCCGGCGCGAGTGAGCTTGTGCGGCTCGAAGAAGAGGGCCGCACCGTTGCTAAAAAGCAGGAGGCCGCTATCCGCGAGCTGGGGAGCGTCGAGGGCGAGTTGCGCGCCCATGCCGCTCTGGCCAAAGAGCAGGGCGGTACCGTGCCCCAGGGCGAGGCGCGTGCGTTTGCCGAGCGGGTGTTGAGCGAACTTGAGGGTAAGGGCAATATTGCCGCGCTCATCGTGCTTGCCAAGGAGTTTTTGCGCCGTTTGACCAGTGCCGCGCCCGCGGGCCGCACCACCGAGGAGTTGGGGCGCAAAAAAACCGAACTCGAAAAGGAGCTTACGCATTTGCGCGCGCAAGAAGAAAAAACGCGCGCCGCGGTTGAGCGGCTGCGCCGCGAATTGGAGAATCAAAAAGACATGAGCCGCGACGCCGAGCGCGAGCTGTTTGCCGCGATGGCACGCCGTAGCGAACTCGAAAGCGCACTCAACTCCCTGCGCTCACGCGAAGAGCTTTTGGTGCGCGAGGAAGAGCAATACAAGGCCGAGTTGCGCGAAGCGGTGGTTCTGCTCAGCCGGATACCCGAGGTAGAAACCGGGGTTGTTTTTGATGACGAGCCGCGCAGCGCGCAAGAGGACCGCCGCCGCAAGATAGAGCGGCTCAAAATCAGGCTTGAGGAGGCTGGCCTCGGCAACTCGACCGAGGTGCTCAAAGAGCATCAGGAGACGAGCGAGCGCGACGCGTTTTTGGCTCGCGAACTCGGCGACCTCGAACAGTCGGCCGCCAAACTGCACGAGCTTATAGACGAACTTACGAAGACGCTCGAAACCCGCTTTGTCGACGGCATAGACAAGATAAATACCGAGTTCGAAAACTTTTTTAAACTGATGTTCGGCGGCGGCTCGGCCTCTCTTTCAATAGTTAAAGAACAAAAATTTAGGCGCACCGTGCCCTCCGAAGCCTTTGGCGAAGGAGCGGACGAAGACGCTCAAAACGCTGATATTGAAACAGAAGAAGGAATAGACATAACTATTAATATTCCACACAAGAGGGTCAAGGGCTTGCACATGCTCTCGGGCGGCGAGCGGGCGCTGACCTCTATTGCGCTTATTTTTGCGATGTCGCAGGTCAACCCGCCGCCGTTTCTGATACTCGACGAGACCGACGCCGCGCTCGACGAGGCCAACAGCCGCCGCTACGGCGACATGATAGAAAGTTTGAGTCGCGCCTCGCAGCTGATTTTGATAACCCACAACCGCGAGACGATGAGCCGCGCCGGCATACTCTACGGCATCACCATGGGCCAGGACGGTGTGTCCAAGCTCCTGTCGGTCAAGTTTGAAGAGGCGCTTGCGGTCGCAAAATAAAGGGTTATGCTCCAGCTATGAGAACGGATATTGTCTATCAGGGAGCCGACGAACTCTCGTACGTCATACGGGAGATTGTCGAGTTTGGAAACAAGCTCGAGCAATTGGGCCAGCGCATGATCTGGGAAAACATAGGCGACCCGGTCGCCAAAGGGGAGAAGATTCCCCCGTGGATAAAAGAGCTTATAGGGAAGGCGCTTACCGACGACAAAACCTTTGCTTACTCTCCGACCAAGGGACTGCTTGAAACACGGCAGTTTATCTCGGACCTGCGGCGACAGGACGGCGGCCGCGTGCTCGACCCCGAAGATATTTTGTTTTTTAACGGCCTCGGAGACGCGGTGTCGAAGGTCTACACCTATCTTAATAAAAACGCACGGGTCATCGGACCTTCGCCGGCGTATCCCACCCACTCCTCGGCCGAAGCGGGCCATGCGGGCTCGCGCCACCTTACCTACGGGCTCAACCCCAAGCGCAACTGGCTGCCCGACCTCAACGACCTGCGCAACAAGGTGCACTACAACCAAAGCATCGCGGGCATTCTTATCATCAACCCGGACAACCCGACCGGCATGATATACCCGAGGCAGGTTCTCAAAGAAATTGTCGCCATAGCGAAAGAGCACGATTTGTTTTTGGTGTGCGACGAAATATATTCGAGCATCTACTTCGGAGACGAGGCGTTTGTTCCGCTCTCAAAATTGCTCGACGGCGTACCCGCCATCATCATGAAAGGCCTTTCTAAAGAGGTGCCGTGGCCGGGCGCGCGGTGCGGATGGATAGAGGTCTACAACAAAGACACGGACCCGGTTTTTGCGCGGTACATAAAAACCATCAACGACGCCAAGATGCTCGAGGTGTGCTCGACGACCTTGCCGCAAAAGGTATTGCCCGGCATATTTTCGAACCCCCAGTATAGTACCTACCTGCAAAGCCGCCGCGACGCCTACCGAAAACGCGCCGACATCGCCCACAAGGCCCTCCGTAAAATAAAAGATATTTCGGTGGTCAAACCCTCGGGCGCGTTTTATGTCACCGTGGTGTTTGACGACGGCACGCTTTCTCCCGCACAAGCCCTGCCTATTAAAGATGAAAAAATCCGGGAGCTCACAGAGAAAAAAGTCGCCTCGCTCGCCCGCCATGAACTGGATAAGCGTTTTGCATACTACCTTATGGCTTCGTACGGCCTGTGCGTGGTGCCGCTTTCGGGCTTTAATACCGACCTGTACGGTTTTCGGATGACCCTGCTCGAGGAGGACCCTGCGGTATTTAAGAAAACACTCGACATTTTGGCCAAGGCTATCCCAGAGTACCTGGCTTCTTAAGCAAGTTCGAAGTCTAGCTGCCGGCTCGCGAGGTCTGCGGAAACCAATTTTATTTTTACCGGGTCTCCGAGTGAGAATTTTTTCTTGTGTTTCTGGCCGACGAGCGCGTACTCTTTGGGCGAGTAGTTATAAAAGTCATCGCCGATGGTGCGTATGCGCACCAACCCCTCGGCCGAACTTTCTTTTTCTTCCACATACAGGCCCCAGTCGGTAACGCCGGAAATAATGCCGTCAAAGGTTTGGCCGACCTTGGTGCCCATGTACTCGACCAGTTTGTAGCGTATCGAGTCGCGCTCGGCGCTCACGGCCTTGGCCTCCTGCTCGCTGGCGGCGATGCACATATTTTCGAGGTGGCCGTACTCGGCGCGGCTCATCGGGTTGCCCGACAGGTGGCTCGCCAAAATACGGTGCACCAGCATGTCGGGGTAGCGGCGTATCGGCGAGGTAAAGTGCGTGTAGTACTCGAACGCGAGGCCAAAGTGCCCGATGTTTTTGGTCGAGTAGATGGCCTTGGCCATCGAGCGCAGGGTTGCCGTGCGGATAAGCGCGGCCTCGGGTTTGCCCTCTATTTGCTTGAGCAAGTTTTGTATGTCTTTGGCGGAGTATTTTTTTTGCTGCTTTTTGCCGAAGTCGTAGCCGACCGCGCGCACAAAGGTCGCCAACTCCTCGATGCGGTCGGGCTTGGGGTCGTCGTGGATGCGGTACAAAAAGATGTAGTTTTTCTCGGGCACCTTGGCGGCGAGTTTAGAAATGTAGGTAGCCACCTCGCGGTTGGCCAAGAGCATAAACTCTTCGATGAGCCAGTTGGTGTCTATCCTTTTTTTCCGTATGACCTTAAGGGGCTTGCCTTCTGCATCAAGCTCAAAACGGACTTCGTTGTCGCCGAAGTCTATCGCGCCCTCGTTCGAGCGTTGTGCGCGCATGGTGGCGGCGAGTTTGCGGAGGATGTTGAGTTCGCTTAGATGCGGGCCTTCTTGAGTATCCAAAACGTTCTGGGCCTCTTCGTAACTAAAGCGCTTGTTTGAGCGGATGACCGACTTTTCGAACGTGTGGCCGAGCACCTTGGCGTTTTTGTCGAGCGTAAAGACGGCCGAAAATGCGAGCCGGTCCTCGCCCTCGCGCAACGAGCAGACGTTGCCCGAAAGCTCGTGGGGGAGCATGGGGATGGTCGCGTCGACCAGGTAGACGCTGGTGCCGCGCTTAACCGCCTCGGCGTCTATGGCCGTGCCCGGCGTGCAAAAGTAGGTCGCGTCGGCTATGTGCACGCCGACCTCGTAAGTGCCGTCCGGCAACTCGCGCAAAGAAAGAGCGTCGTCGAAGTCTTTGGCATCGACCGGGTCGATGGTCATGGTGGTGATGCCGCGGTAGTCTTTTCGCTTCGGCAGTTCGGACGCGATGATGGCAGCGTGATTCTTTTCTATCTCCTGGGCTTCGTGCGCCACCTCAACGGGGAAAGTGGTTGAGAAGCCGTGCTCGAGCACAATCGCGTTCATTTCGACGCGGTGCTCGCCGGCCTTGCCTATGTTTTCGAGCAGGGTACCCTTGGCCGTTTTGCCGTCAAAAGAGTCGAGCCGGACCAACAGCTTCGAGCCGTCTTCGAAAGTGCCCGCCACGACCAGTGGCTCGTTAAAGCGCGGGTCGTCGGGGATAACTTTGCCGGCGCGCACCGTGGCGACAAACTCGGTTTTGCCGCGGGAGATTATTTTTGCCACGCGGCCGCGCGGGCGGGGGAAGAGCGAAAGAAGCTCGACCTCGACCGTGTCGCCGTTGAGTGCGCCGTTTAGTTTTTCGGTAAATATCTCGACGTCTTCCTTGCCGGTCTCCCACGGCAAATAGCCCGTACCTTTGCGGGTTACCTGCACAACGCCGGAGAGAAGCTTTTTCTCCCTTTTACCCTTGAGTTTCTGCACTTGTTGCGCATTTTAGCATATCTGTGGTAGATTGGCTACTAACCCCGCACGGGGTCCTTTTTTCGAAGAAAAAAGCAAAATAAACCGATAAGACAATGCTTACCATCCGACTCAGCCGCGTAGGACGCAAAAACGACCCGTCGTTTCGCGTTATTGTCGTGGAATCAAAGCGCAAGCCCCAGCCGGGCAACTACCTCGAAAACGTCGGCTCATACGACCCGCGCGTCGACCGCATCGAGTTGAAGGCCGACCGCATCTTGCACTGGATAGGTATGGGCGCGACCGTCTCGGACACCGTGCACAACCTCCTTGTTTCTAAGAAAATAATCGACGGGAAGAAGATAAACATCCTGCCGAAGTTTAAAGCTCCCGAAGTGGCAAAAGTAGAGGAAGCACCTGTGACTACTGAAGTTGCAGCAGAAGCACCGGCTGATACAATTACGGAGTAATTTATAAAACTAAATATACTGACATGGCAGAGAAAGACCAGGAGTTTTTGGAGTTTGTAGTAAAGGGGTTGGTTGAGCATCCGGAGGACGTTAAGGTGACGCGTGTCGTCGATGAGATGGGCGTGCTCCTTACACTCGACCTCAATGCCGAGGATATGGGCAAAGTTATCGGCCGCTCGGGCAATACCGCCAAGGCTATCCGCACGCTTCTACGCGTCGTCGGGATGAAAAACAGCGCCCGCGTTAACCTCAAAATCAACGAGCCGGCCGGCGGCCGCCAAGACGGCGCAGGCCCCTCGGGAGGCAGTGCCGCGCAGGCCTGGGACGGTACGCACGAGGTCAACGGCTCGACCCCGCAGATGAAGTCGCTCGACGAAGCGATGGACAGTTTGGGCAATCTCTAAGGCTCCGCAAAAGCAGGCCTGCGGGAGTACGGATACTATTTTGCTCCGCTATGAACTTCCACGTCATAACACTCTTTCCTGAAGTAGTGGATGCCTACACGCAGGCGTCGATACTCGGCCGCGCGCAAAAGGATAAAAAGCTCAAAGTTAAGACATATCAACTGCGCGACACCGCCGGCAACAAATGGGGCAAGGTGGACGAGCGGCCCTATGGCGGAGGCCCGGGGATGGTTTTGCGCGCCGAGCCGGTTATCAAAGCCGTACAAAAAATCAAGAAACCGCGCGCCAAAGTCATAATTACCGCGGCGGGCGGGAAGCCCTTGACCAACGCGTACGCCAAATCGCTCCTTAAATATAAAGACGTAGTAATAGTGTGCGGGCGGTACGAGGGCATTGATGTGCGCGCTAAAAAAGTATTGAAGGCCGAGGAGGTGTCGGTCGGTCCCTACATTTTGACCGGCGGCGAGGTGCCGGCGATGGCCATCATCGATGCGGCGGCGCGGCAGATACCCGGCGTTTTGGGCAAGTTTGAGAGTTTGGAGGAGGGCCGCGTCGCGAGCCACGACATGTACACGCGCCCCGAGGTTTTGAAAATAAAAGGCAAGTCCTACCGCGTGCCGAAAGTCCTGCTGTCGGGCCATCACGCCAACATGGACGCGTGGAAGCAAAAAAGACGCAGTTCTCCAAAATAAGTTACCGATTTTATCCTATAGCATGAGATAGGTAGAGTGGTGAACAACTCATATTGACCGAAAATGGGGCTCGTGGTACTTTGGGCGGCAGTAGTTTTGCGTACATACGGGCTTTTATCTGCAATCAAGCAGGGCAAGGGGAGTACTGCCAAGATGACGGACCATCAGTCCAACGCCACCACCGATTCGGCCGGACAGCCGAAGTTCAAGAAGCTGACCGAGCCGGTCTATGTCAGCGGAATGTTTGTGGCGCCCGTCGGCTTCCTTCACTCGGCCGCCGGTGCCGTGGACATCGTCTTTGTTCCGCCTGTCCTAAGGACCTGGCGGAAGCCGGTCAGACGCCTGTCGAGCCACTAGCTGGCCAAACCGCCGCCGCGGGTCGTCCCGGCGGCTTTTTTCATGCCAAAAACAGGTGCCTGCACTGCGAAGCCTTGGCGAAGTAGTGGGGATAAGCTCCCATTTGACACGGAAAGCCCTTCTGCTATACTCGTTAGGAAACCAACGGGGGAGGCCGACCAGGCCTGATTGAGTATCGAGTGGGGGTTTCGATACAACATAGCGTGCTAAAAACAACCTAAAGCTTCACAAAGAAGCAGGGAGGGCGTATATGCGCCCGCTCTTTTCGTGTTTTGTGCGTGTGCATAACTTTGCTTGATTAATTATTTTATTTTACTCACCCATCTCTATGCATCGTGAACAAAAGTACTTCTCCCGTTTTAAGGCGCCGCGCGTAGAGACGCCGAACCTGGTCGCCGCTCAGGTCGACTCGTACAAATGGATCATCGAAAAGGGGGTCCGGGAGACGTTCAAGGAGTTCACACCCATCAAGGACTACTCGGGCAAAAAGTTTGACCTCGAGTTTGTTAAGGTCGAAATAGGCGCGCCGAAGTACGACGAGCACTACGCCAAGGCGCAGAAGTTGACCCTCGACGTACCGGTGCGCGCCATCGTACGGCTCAAAAACAAAGCGCAGGTATCCGAAAAAGAGCAGGAGATTTTCCTCGCCGACCTGCCGATCATGACTTCGCACGGCACCTTCGTCATCAACGGCGTCGAGCGCGTTATCGTGCCCCAGCTCGCCCGCTCGTACGGCGTCTTTTTTACCGCCGAGGAGGTCAAGGGTAAGCGCCATTTCGGCGCCAAAATAATCCCCGCGCGCGGCGCGTGGATAGAGATAGAGGCCGAAGGCACGGGCGACATTTCGGTGCGCATCGACCGCAAGCGCAAGTTCCCGGCCATTTCGCTTTTGCGTGTCCTGGGCGCGCACTTTGACAGCGACATCAAGTCGCTCTTCGCCAAAACTTCCGAAGGCAAGCAGTGGGTCGAGCTCGCGCTCGAAAAGGACCCCGCCAAAAACCTCGACGAGGCGTACGTCGAGATACACAAGCGCCTGCGCGATGGCGACCTGGCGACCGCCGCTAATGCCCGCGAGTACATCAATTCGATTTTCGGCCCCGAGCGCTACGACCTCTCGCGTGTCGGCCGCTACCGCTTTAACCAGCGCTTCCAAAAGTCGCTCGACGAGGTGGAGTTGGTGCGCAAGACGCTCTCGCTCGGCGACCTCGTGCTCGTGCTCCAGCATGTGCTCAAGCTCGAAAACGACCCAGCGGCGGTCGAGGACAACATCGACCACCTTGGCAGCCGCCGCGTGCGCTATGTCGGCGAAATGTTGCAGCAACGCCTGCGCGTCGGTTTGACGCACATGAAGCGCAACATCCAGGACCGCATGTCGACCATCGACGCCGACGCGACTCTGCCGCAGCAGTTTGTTAACCCGCGCCCGCTGCAGGCCCGCATCAAGGAATTTTTTACCACCAACCAGCTCTCGCAGTTTATGCAGCAGGAAAACGCGCTCACCGAGCTCGAGCACCTGCGCACACTCTCGGCGCTCGGCCCCGGCGGTTTGACGCGCGAGCGCGCCGGCTTTGAGGTGCGCGACGTGCACCCCAGCCACTACGGCCGTCTGTGCCCGATCCACACCCCCGAAGGCCCCAACATCGGCCTTATTTTGCGTCTCTCGACGTTTGCCCGGCTCAACGAGTTCGGCATGATTGAGACCCCGTACGCCAAGGTAGAGGGCGGCAAAGTGACCGCCGAAATCCGCTACCTCAACGCCGCCGAAGAAGAGCAGGAAAAAATAGCCCACGGCGCGACCGAGCTCGCCGAAGACGGCACTATTAAAGACGAGGTCGTCGAGGCGCGCCAGAACGGCTACCCGACCCGCGTGCCGCGCAAAGAGGTCAACTTTATCGACGTCGCCCCCGAACAGCCGTTCTCCATCGCGACCTCGATGATTCCGTTCCTCGAGCACGACGACGCCAACCGCGCGCTCATGGGTTCGAACATGCAAAAGCAGGCGAC
>JBBUFU010000073.1:0-7589 GCA_038056365.1 Patescibacteria group bacterium | reverse complement strand
TACTGCCCATCGCCTCGCGTATGGGCATGCGGATGCCGAGCGCCGCCGCAACCGGCTCCTCTACTATATGCACCTCGCGGGCCCCGGCGCCCCGCGCCGCGTCTATGACCGCACGGACCTCGACGTTGGTAATGCCCGACGGCACGCCCAAGACCGCGCGCGGGCCCAGCATTTTTTTTGACACGCCTTGCGCGCGGTTCATCAAGTACGCAAGCATCTCCTCGGTCGCCTCGTAGTCCGATATTACGCCCTCTACCAAGGGGCGCACCGCCACCAGGTGCCCGGGCGTGCGGCCCAGCATCTGCTTGGCGGCCGTACCCACCGCCACCACCTGGCCGGTTTTATTATTGACCGCCACCACCGAAGGCTCGGTCACCACTATCCCCTTGCCGCGCAGGTACACCAGCGTGTTTGCCGTACCAAGGTCTATGCCGATGTCATTAGATACCAGGGGGAGAAATCGATTGGACAGTCGCTTAAACATGCCGGGTGTTCTCAATAGAGGTGAAGTCGGCGATAAGTTCGGAAAGAGTTTTGTAGGTAGTGCGGCCGCCTTGACGTTCGACGCACTCAAACTTGCCTTCGGCCAGCGTCTTTTGCGAGACGACCACGCGCAGGGGCAGACCAAACAGGTCGCTGTCGGCAAACTTTTCGCCCGCGCGGTGCTCCGTGTCGTCAAACAGGACTTCAATCCCCGCTTCGCAGAGCGAGCGGTACACCTCCTCGGCTTCTTTTTTGACGTCCTCGTTTTCGAGCCCGAGGCCCACCAGGTGCACGGCAAACGGCGCCACCGCCGCTGGCCACACGAGGCCCTTTGCATCCGAAAGCAGTTCAGCCACGGTGGCCATCAAGCGCGCGGGGCCGATGCCATAGGAACCCATAAACACCGGAACGTCCTGACCCGCCTCGTTTTTGTACTTGAGCCCGAGTGCCTCCGAAAAGCGCGTGCCGAGCGTAAAGATGTTCCCCACTTCGATTGCCTTTGCTTCTACAAAATTGCCGCTCAATCCTAAATCTTTTTTAACATCATCTGTAAACACTTCTTTGTTTACCGCGATATTATTTTCTTTGTTGATATAAATTACATCTTCTCCCGCTTCGCACACGGTTTGAAACTCGTGGCTGTACTTGCTGAATGAGCCGCCGGAGGCAAAAGTTTTGTAAGTCTTATCCCCAAGCCCGACTCTTTTAAAAATTTGAGTATAGGCGTCGGAAACCTTGTCGTAAAACGCGGCGTGCTCGGCCTCGTTTTTAGAAAACGAGTACAAGTCTTTCATCACAAACTCGCGCGTGCGCATCAGCCCGCTCTTGGCGCGCGTCTCGTTGCGGAACTTGGTCTGAAATTGGTATGGATAGGCCGGCAGGTCGCGCCACGACGATACTTGCTCGCGCATCAAGTTGGTGAGTGGCTCTTCGTGGGTAAAGCCAAGCCCGAGCTCGCCGCCGGTTTTTAGTTCGGTCTTAAACCAGCTGTCGACTTTTTTGTCATCCCAGCGGTCGGTCTTCTTCCACAGGGTTGGGTCCTGCAGGGCCGACAAGTGGAGCTCGACGCCGCCGATGGCGTTCATCTCTTCGCGGATGATACCAACTACCTTATTAAACGTGCGCAGACCGAGCGGCAGTAGGTCATACACGCCCGCCATTTCTTTATGAATGTACCCGGCGCGGATAAGGAGCTGTGCGTTCTTCGAGACCTCGTCCGAGGGCGCCTCCCGGCGCGTTTTGGTAAAGAGTTGTGATTGGCGCACTCCTTTTTGTAGAGCCATGGGACCATTGTAAGGCCAAAAACAGCCCTAAGCAAAAGCCTATTTTGCCACCCTCCGTGGGCTTGACTTTTAGGGTCAAGTATGCTAAGATAGTAACAGACCCGGTTCCGGGCAAAAATTCACCCAAGCTACTCACAAGGAGTACGTGCCTTGGTTGCAAAAACAACACACCTCGCTTTAGTTGCCCCGAAACTCGGCGCGCTTAACTTTACCGGAGCAGCGATGCCCTGGAAGCCGCCGATCGACAAGATTCTGGCGCTGTGCCTCCTGCACAACCAGAGCGAACAGCCGCTGGAGACACTCGACTACTGGAAACAGAACGAGTGCCCGCCGGAGCAGTTCGCCGACTGGCGTGACCTCAAAATCTACCCGATCGACATCGGCGACCGCAAATATCATAAGGCGGGTGTCGGGTCGGCGTCGGAGTTCATCGTCAAGGAGTTTGGCCTCAAGCTCACCGATGGATTCCAAAGTCTGGTCTCGATGATCAACGAGAACAACAAGACCGGCAACCTAAAGGGCCGCAAGTTCGCCGTCGCGCACATGTTGCGCGAAATGTACGAACTTGAAGACTCGCAAGAGCTCCACCTGGAAATCATCCGCAAGACAATGGATGTCCTCGAGGCGCACGCCCGGGTCGTAAACGGCGAGCTGAACCAACCCGAAGAAGGCCTGTCCGACGCCCTGCCCGACCTGGTCGAGCAGTTTGCCGGATGCAACAATGCGGCGCTGACGCTCGGCCGCTACTTGCGTGACCTGTGGCTCCTCGGCGAAGAGCCGGCGGAAATCCGCAGCCGCATCGACTTCTGGCTGAACGGCTGGGGCGAGGTGCAGGCCAGATTGGCCAAGGGTGTGGAAGCCTTCAACAAGCTCTCCCCGCTCGACTGGTCGGCCGCCGGAACGAAGGGCATCGCCCTTCATACCGACGACCGGTTCCTCGCCAAAGCCGCGATCAAAAGCGGCCGGTACGGAATCCGTATCATCGTGTCGGGCACGGGTCACACCGTCATCTCGACGAACGGTTTCGATCTTTCCAAGTTGCACGCTGCACTTGAGAAGCTCGAGCCGGGCCGGTGGTATTACCAAGCCAAGATGGGCGCGCTCATCAACGGCGGTCCGCAGTACGTCGGCGTCGAGCCGACCGGCGTCGGCTCCCAGCAGCTGATCGGGCTGCTGAAGATGCACGTTCAGCCCAAGGCCAAGAAATAGGCCGAGTACGTGCCAACAGTTCGAACACCCCCCGCACCGACAAAGTGCTGGGGGTGCTTTCTTTCTAGACTATCCTTTTTAAGCGTGGCATACTTGCCGCATGCCCGTCAGGTCTATAGCCATACCCACCCGCCCGCAGACCGACACCATTGTCGCTATTTTTTTAGTTAAGACCTTCGGTAAAGAGCGTTTCCCCGGCGTCGAAAGCGCCGGGGTCGAAGTCCGCCCCACGCTCCTGCCTGGCGAGAACTTTGACAGCCTACTTAAGAGCGGCGTCTTGGCGCTCGACATGGCCGAAGGGCCGTTGGACCACCACTACAAATCTTTTTGCACGTCCGAGCTTGCGGCGCAATACCTCGGGGTCGAAAAGGACCCGTCCCTTACCCAACTGCTAACCTGGTCGCGGCGCGACGACAAAGAGGGCAAGGGCACCATCTCGCGCGACGCGCTCGACCGCGCGTTCGGGCTCGCGGGGCTGATTTCGGCGCTTAACAAATCCTACCCCAGGGAGCCCCAAAAAATAGTCGATGCCGTGCTCCCCTTGCTTGAGGCGCACTGGCGCTCGGCAAAAGAGCACCACGTCGAGCTCCCGCTCGACGTCGAAGGGCAGCGCGCCAAAGGCACGTACCAAGAGTTTATGGTTAAGCAGGGGGCAAAAGACCTTAAGGTGGCCTCTGTACTTTCCAACAAACCGTCGATGCCCACCTTTTTGCGCTCCGAGCGCGGCGGTAAGGTGGATGTCGTGGTGCAAAAACTCGAAGCATCAAACCACTACTCTATTTTGACCAACCAAAAGCGCGGCGTCGACCTCTCAAAGATTGCGGGGCTTATCCGCATGCGCGAGGCTCAGCTTGCCAACGTGCTCGTGCCCGAAGACGACCGCTATATGACGCAAATCGGCCGCATCGAAGAGGTCCCGCACTGGTACTACGACCCGGCGACCAACTCGCTCTTAAACGGCGGTATACACAGCAAAGACGTGGCCGAGTCGCTTATCGCGCTCGAAGAAATGCTCACCTTGGTAAAAACTGGGCTCGAAATGAGTGCCGGCAAATAATTACCCCACCAGTTTGGCGATGTCGTTGTAGGACACGACGACCATCAGCAAAATCAGGAGTGCCATGCCGGCGAGGGTTAGACCGATGACGAGTTTTTGCGGGACTCTCCGGCGCAAGACGCCCTCGATTGCCAAGATAAGCAGGCGGCCGCCGTCGAGGCCCGGGATGGGGATGAGGTTAAACAGCGCGAGCGCCATCGAGATAGAGGCCACGAGCACAATAGCCGCCGCAAACCCCTCTTGGACCGCCACCCCACCCATGGTCACTATCCCGATGGGGCCGGAAACCTGGTTAAAGTTTGCCCCGCCGCGCACGAGCGAGGCCGCAAAATTCCCCAACCCCGCCGCCGTTTGTACAAAAATATTTTTAGCCAGGAGCGCGCCCTGCCAGAGCGCAAGATGCGGCGGCAGTTGCAAGATGCCCACGTCGGCAAGCTCGATGCCGACCGCCTTGCGGCCCTCGACCAAACCGTCTTCCGCCTTGGCCAAAAAAGTCTTTTCTTGTTTTTGGCGCACAACCGTAAAGACCAAACTTTCTTCCGCGTGTTGCCCGATAAACGCGCGCACCACCTCGGCCTGCCGGTCGGTGCTCTGCGTGCGCGTGTCGAGCTTTGTGGTGCCGGTTTGGATAGTCTCGATGACGTCGCCTCCCATGAGCCCGGCCTTTTCGGCCGGCGAGCCGGGCAAAATGCCTACGACCATCGGGCGTGCGTTGGTCACGACTCCGACACCTTGATGGTCAACCGCGGCCGGCAGGCCCGCCATGTAGCCGGCGCTTAAAAGTAGCCACGCGACCAGTGCGTTGACCGCCACGCCCGCGACAACCACCGCGGCCTGCGTCCATCGCGAGCGGCTTGAGAGCGCACGGGGGTCCCCGGCGGCACCCTCTTCCGGATTTTCTCCGTATATTTGTACATAACCGCCGAGGAGTAGGAGGTTAAATGAGTAGAGCGTCTCCCCTTTTTGGATTTTAAACAGCCGCGGCGGGAACCCGATATTAAACTGGTCGACCCGGATGCCAAACCATTTGGCCGCGACCAAGTGCCCGAGCTCGTGGACCAGTATGAGCCCGACTAATATGACGATAAAAATAAGTATGGCCATCGGTGTCTACCCCGCTATCTCTTTTTCTTTGCGGGCCAGGGCCTCGTCAAACTGCTTGTTGGCCGCGTCCACGCGCTTTTGCATGTCGTCCTTGGCGCGGAATTTTTCGTCCTCAGGCATTTTGCCCTCCTTTTCTTTTTTCTGGATGTCGCTCCAGACCTCGTCGCGGGCACTGCGCAGGCGCGTGCGGGACTCCTCTATTTTTTCTTTAGCGACTTTTGCCAGCGACAGCCGGCGGTCGGCGGTGAGCTCGGGGAAACTAACCCTTACCCCGCGCTCGTCCATGGCGACCGAAAGCCCGAGGTTGGCCAGGGTTATCGCTTTTTCTATCTCTTTGCCGAGACTTGCGTCCCACGGCGCGACGCGCAGGGTGCGCGCGTCCTCGACCGACACGTTGGCCACTTGGTTGATGGCCACCCGACTGCCGTAACTTTCGACCTGCACGCTGTCTAAAATAGCGGGCGCCGCGCGGCCCGTGCGGATGCCCCCAAGCTCCCTCTGCGCGTGCGCGACCGTCTCGGCTATCTTCTTTTCAAAAGGTTTAAAATCGTATGCCATGCCCTCTAGTATAGCAAAAAGAAAAAGCCCGCATGGTTAGCGGGCTGACGTAGGGATGTGGAGGAGATTATTGGTGACAAAGTCCAAGACGTCCGGCACCTGCTCCTCGATGCATCCGAGCATGGCGAGGTAATCGGCCTCATGGGGATGCTCGAGCTGAGTTTCAAGCTCTGCGGTGTAGTTTCTGTCCGTAGATACGAGCTTTTCCAGAGCCTCACCCAGTTTGGCGGGCATTTGTGCTCTATACTGCTCGAGTACGTACTTCTTCGAATCCCCCGAAAGGGGGCCGTACCACGAGAGTGTCTTGCGCGCTACGTGGAGCGGAGCTTCCAGGGACTTCTGGAGGAACTGCACCCGGTCCAGTTCGCCAACCGCAGGATACTCAGCCCAGTGGGCCTGCAGGTAGTGCATCTTGAACCGCAGGTATTCCTCGACACCGGCCTGACGGCTCACGCTTGGAGCCAACATTTCGAGCGGCCGGCCTTTGATAAGTCCTCCGCCCTGCATCGAAAAGGCCATATGTTCGACGAAGGACGGCCCAAAGTGATGCATCCGTGTCGACATAAGCCGCGTGTCGCTCTGAATGAACGTCAGCGGCACGTGGTGGTCGCGCGCAAACACGCTTAGGCCTTGCATGACTTCGTACGCTTCCCTGCGCCGGTTAGCATCAAAGATGACGACGCAGTCGATGTCGCTACGGCGGTTACTGTCGCCCCGTACAATCGAACCGCATACACCGGCTCCAAGGACGCTGGGTTCGCGGGCGAGCACGACGCGCAACCGGTCGAGCACGACCGTAAAGCTGTTTGGCCCTGGCACGTGCCGAGCTTTGACTTGAGGCCAGGTAAAGACTTTGCCCATGAGGGACCCTCCCGTTAGGAATCTTCTGCCAAAACCTTACTTTTTATAGGAGTCCGCGTCAAACCCTAAACCGCTTGGCGGCTTTGGGGTAGATTTTAACCAGCGGGTCTTTGGTGGTGTCGTGCGTGCGTGCCGGGGCCATATAGCGGCCGTAATGGATAATGCGGTGCGTGATATGCGGCCACTCTTTTTTAGGCAAAAGTTGCATCAAATCTTTTTCTATCTTGACCGGATTGAGATGGTCGGATAAATCAAAGCGCTGTGCAAACCGTATAACATGCGTGTCGACGGTGATGCCTGCAGTGACGCCGTACGCCTCGCTAAGCACCACGGTGGCTGTCTTGCGTGCGACGCCCGGCAGTTTTAAAAGTCCCTCTATTGTATTAGGAACCCGGCCGCGGCAATCTTCTTTAATTATCCTTGCTGAAGCAAGGATATTTTTGGTTTTGGCGCGGTAAAAGCCCGACGACTTTATGTCCTGCTCGAACCCCTGCGGGTTGGCCCGTACATACGCATCGAGTGTTTTATATTTTTTAAACAGCTTCTCCGTAATTTTGTTAACCATCTTGTCGGTGCACTGCGCGGATAGCTGTACAGCCACCAACAGTTGCCACGGCGTTTTGTAGTTGAGCTCTATTGCCGCGTTTGGAAATAATTTTTTAAGCGCGCGGTCGAGTTTCTGTATTCTTATTTTTCTTTCTTTTAATTTTTTAGAAGTCATTCTAGTGTTTTGCAAAATGTTAGAATGACGGCAATGAGACCGCTAGGTGCTCGAGCAGCATTTTGAGCGCCGGCGAGCGGTCGCCGACGTACGAGCGCACCTTGGCAATATCCTCTAACCCCTCCCGTACTTTTTGGTTATCTATTTTTTTAGCCAACTCTAACTCAAGCCCGTCTAAAAGTCCGCGCACGCGCTCTTTAACGTCCTCTTCGTCTTTCAAAAGCGCCGCGATTTGCGCACTGCGCTCTTTAGGAGAGGCCCCTAGAAAACTCTTCACCTCTACCGAGGACCGTCCTCTGTACAGAGGACGGTC
>JBBUFU010000072.1:0-6393 GCA_038056365.1 Patescibacteria group bacterium | reverse complement strand
CGTCGAGAAACGCCGCCGCAAAACTTTGGTTGCCGCCCGAGCCGTCGCCCGAAAACGGGTTAAACCGCACGACGCCCAAGCCCTGCACCGAGCTGCGCAAACGGCTTTCGGCCAGCTTCAGATATTTCTCCAGCTCGCCGCGGAACTGCTGCAACTCTTTGGTGTCGCGCAGGAGTATGTTGACGCTCTCTTCGATGCTCCCGGTGCGGCCCATTGCGAGCCGCTTGAAGCGGATTTTGAGCGCAATAGCGTACCCGACCGCAATGAGCGCAATAAGGAGCGCGCCGAGCGCCACGTAGGGGGAGGCAAGTTGAAGATAGTAAGTAGCAAGCGGCATGAAAACAGTATACTCTCTATACTATGATTTGGAAGTTTGGGTTTTGGAAGAAGAGGGTATACGCCGATGCGGCCGCCGCGACGCCTGTTAGTCGCCGTGCGCGGCGCGAGCTCTGGCGCCTGCTTAGCGTGTACGGCAACGCCGGCGCACTGCACAACGAGGGCATTGAGGCCAAAAAAGAGCTCGAGCGGGCGCGGGCCATGATAGCCGCAAGTATCGGCGCGCACGCGGACGAAATTATTTTTACCGCCTCGGGGACCGAGGGCAACAATTTGGCAATACAAGGAATTTTGCGCAGGTCAGACCTGCGCGGAAAACACGCCATTACTATTGCGATAGAACATCAGTCGGTGCTTGAGCCGCTACGCGCACTTAAGCGCGAGGGGCTTGAGGTAACCGAGGTCGGTGTCGATACTACAGGCGCCGTATTCCCCAATGCGATTTTGGACGCCGTGCGGCCCGATACGGCGTTTGTGTCGGTGCAGTTGGTCAACAGCGAGGTGGGTACTATCGAACCCGTGCGTGAGGTCGCCAAAGGCCTGCGCCGCGCCGGCCGCAAAATTTTTTTTCATACCGACGCCTCGCAAGCCCCGCTGTGGCTCGACCTCAATGTCGAAAAGCTCGGGGTCGACCTGATGACGCTCGACGCGCAAAAAGTGCTCGGGCCCAAAGGCGTCGGCATTTTGTATATCCGCCGTGGCACGCCGGTTGAGCCCTTGCTGTGGGGAGGCAAGCAAGAGCAGGGCTTGCGCGGCGGCACCGAAAACGTGCCCGCTGCCGGCAGTTTTGCTGTGGCCCTGCGGGACGCGCAAAATAGCGTCAAAAAAAATGTCAGGCGCGTGAGCGCGGTCCGCGACTATCTCTGGAGCGAAATCGTGCGCCTCGTGCCCGATGCGGTGCGCAACGGCCCCCCTAGTGGCGAGTCGCTAGTGGCTAATAACTTAAATATATCGGTGCCGGGGCTCGAGGCCGAGATGGCCGTTATTTCGATGGATGCACTCGGCGTCGCCGTCTCGACCCGCAGTGCCTGTACCATCGGCTCCGACGAGCCGTCGCATGTCATCAAAGCGCTCGGCATCCCGCGGGAACTCGCGGGTACGGCCATCCGCATTACCCTTTTGCCCGGCGCGACCAAGGGCGACGCCCGCCGCATCGCCGAGGCGCTTTTTGAGACCGCAGGTCGCTACCGTCGCCTCTAAATTTGAAACTGTTGGGGTCTTTTTGTTGTTGCAGTTA
Organism: Patescibacteria group bacterium; assembly: GCA_038056365.1. Lineage (GTDB taxonomy): Bacteria > Patescibacteriota > Minisyncoccia > Phycocordibacterales > SBAW01 > GWA1-54-10. The sequence continues at coordinate 4,820 of JBBUFU010000072.1, read as the reverse complement.
TAGAACAGCAAGAGAATCTCATGTGTGGAATTGTTGCATACATCGGCAAACGCCAAGCAAGCCCCATTTTGATCGAAGGGCTGAAGCGGCTTGAGTATCGCGGCTACGACAGCGCCGGTATCGCAACCGTGTCACCGGCCCTTACGGTAAGTAGGGTAATGGGTAAGGTGGCGGGGCTCGAGGTATACCGCGACATGGCGGGCACGCTCGGTATCGGGCATACCCGTTGGGCGACGCACGGCGAACCGTCGGAGCGGAACGCACATCCTCACCGCTCGGGGGGAGTGGCGGTCGTACACAACGGCATCATCGAAAATTATGAGCACCTCCGTCGCCAGCTGCGCGATGAGGGGTTTGCGTTTACAAGCGACACCGACACCGAGGTGCTCCCGCACCTTATCGAACGGGAGTTCAGGCGAGGCGCCCGCAGTCTTGAAGATGCGGTTACCGGCGCGCTGGCTCAGGTTGAGGGTGCGTACGCCATTGCGGTTGTCTCGCAAGAGTATCCCGACGAGATGGTCGGCGCGTGCAACAGCTCGCCGCTTGTGGTGGGCATCGGCACGGACGAACTCTTTTTAGCGTCCGACGAGCTGGCTTTCGGCGGGGCCGCCGGCACCGTCGCGCACCTCAAAGACGGCGAGGTGATTGTGCTCAAGCGCAACGGCACGTACACTTTTCGCGGAGTACCGCTCGGCGATGTCGCCGGACGCCTTGAAAAGCCAAGCATGAGCGAGCAGGTCGACAAAAACGGCCATGCGCACTACATGCACAAAGAAATTTTCGAACAGCCTCAGGCGATGTGTAATGCACTGGCGAGTCATCTGAAGGACGGGCAACCGATTACCTTCGGCGGACTCACCGGCGATATTGAGGCGCGCCTTGCCGACACGCACCGCATCCAATTGGTGGGGTGCGGCACGTCGCTCTTTGCGGCCATGGCGGGGAAGCTCCTTATCGAGCGCGTCGCGGGAGTGCACTGCGACGCCGAGCAGGCGGCGGAGTTCTCGTACCGCGAGCCGCTTTTGACATCTCAAGACACTGTCATCGGTATCTCCCAGTCGGGGGAAACCGCCGACACCCTGCGGGCCATGGCGGTTGCGAAAGAGCACCACGCACTGTGCCTGAGCATTACCAACCGCGTAGGCTCGACGCTTGCCAAGCGTACGGGGCTTGGGATGTTTTTGCATGCGGGGCCGGAAATTGCCGTCGCTTCGACCAAGGCCTTCACCTCGCAAGTGGCCATGCTCGCACTGTTTGCGGGATACGTGGCGCAGTTGCGGGGAAGGCAAGTACCTGCGGCGTTTCTTAAGGCGCTGCGGCGGCTACCGGAGCTGCTAGAAGAAACGCTCGCGCGGGAAGAGGAGATTAAAGCGATTGCACTTAAGTGCGCCGGGAAAGAACGCATGATTGTCGTCGGCCGCGGTTCTGCGGTACCACTTGCACTCGAGGCGGCGCTTAAGATACGGGAGATAGCGTACCTCGACGCGCACGGGCTGTCCGCGGCCGAACTCAAGCACGGCACGCTGGCGCTCGTCGAGCCCGGCACGCCGGTGGTTGTGCTCATGCCGACCGGCGCTCTGCGCGACAAAATATTTTCCAATATCGAGGAGGTTAGGGCGCGCGGCGGGCGGGTAATAGCGCTTGAGCCGCCTCCTGGAACCCCCGACGAGCTTGTGTCTATCGTGCTCGCGCCGCTGGTACAGCTCCTGTCGTATCACCTCGGTGTTGTACGGGGAAACGACGTCGACCAGCCCCGCAACCTCGCTAAATCGGTCACGGTTGAGTAACGGCGTTCGGGTGGATTCTTCAACGAGCCCGGCGGTTTTCTTTTGGGGCGAAATATACTATAGTTACCCTACGTATGGATATAGAGAAGCTCACTAAACATCAAATAGTGCTTCTCACTCTTCTGGTGAGCTTTATGACCTCTATCGCGACGGGTATTGTCACCGTGTCGCTGATGAACCAGGCCCCGCCGGAAGTCTCGCGCACTATCAACCAGATAGTCGAGCGCACGATCGAAAGGGTGGTCCCCGCCGCCGTGCCGGCGGTTATGCAAGCGCAGGGCGCGGCGGTCATTACCAAAGAAACGACGGTGGTGGTTAAAAACGACGACCTGACGGCGCAATCGATAGCCAAAGCGCAAAAGAGCATGGTCCGCCTGGTCAGCCTCAACGACCCCGACACCCTGCTCAGCCGAGGCATCATCATCAGCCAAAAAGGCACCGTACTTTCAGACCGCGGGAGTCTCGAGCCCATGGGCACGGTAAACTTCGAGGCGATTCTCTCCGACGGCGCGCGCGTGCCCGCGATTATGCGCGTACCGGTCGGCACGTCGACGGTAGCGATACTCGACCTCAATCTTTCAAGCTCTACCGCGTCGCTTGCCTCGATGGCGTTCGCCGACCTCGGTAAGCTCCAGCTTGGCCAGTCCGTCATACGCATCGGCGGCACCGGCGGCGATACTGTCGGCGTTGGCGTTATCGCCAAATTGCCGAGCACCATGACGGACGCTCACAAAGACCTCATTGAAGCAAGCGTAATCTCGGCCACGCCGGGTTCGGTGCTGTTGACGCTGTTCGGCGAGGCTATCGGCATTACCACCGCCGACTCTCTCAACTTGGGCAACGACTTCTACACCGTCGTGCACTAACATTCATCTTATGCCTCCATTCAATCACTTCACCACTAAAGCAAAAGAGGCCGTCCGCCGCGCGCACGAGCTCGCGGTCGAGCGCGGTCAAAACCAGGTAAGCCCCACGCACCTGCTCGGGGCCTTGCTTTTGCAGGAGGAGTCGTTGGTTATCTCGGTGCTCGAAAAGATGGAGGCCGACACGGCACTCCTCACCGACACGGTACTGGAGTCGCTCGAGGCCCCCGGCTCGGGGTCGGTGCTCAGCCCGAGCTATCAGCTGTACCTGACGCCCGAGCTGGTGCAGGCGCTTGAGCGGAGCGCCAAGGTGGCGACCGAGCTCCACGACGAGTTCGTGTCGACCGAACATATTTTTATCGCGATTATCGACGTGCAAGGCAGCGCCCGCGACATCCTAAGCCGCTTCCGCATCTCGCGCGAGTCGGTACTGCGCGCGCTCCAGGATTTGCGTACGCAAAAAACCGCCCCCGCTCAGGAAAAAGGGAAGTATCGCGCCATCCACAAGTACACGCGCTCGCTGACCAAGATGGCCGCCGAAAACAAGCTCGACCCGGTCATCGGCCGCGACGAGGAGATTAAGCGCGTCATCCAAATATTGTCGCGCCGCACCAAAAACAATCCGATACTCATCGGCGAGGCCGGCGTCGGCAAAACTGCTATCGCCGAAGGTTTGGCCACGCGCATCGCGACCGGCGACTGCCCCGAGAGCTTGCGCGAAAAAGAGCTGGTTTCGCTCGACCTCGGCTCGCTCATTGCCGGCACCAAGTACCGCGGCGAGTTTGAAGAGCGGCTCAAGGCGATTATGAAAGAGATCGAGCGCTCGGAGGGCAAAATAATTCTTTTTATCGACGAGATACACACCATGATAGGCGCCGGCGCCGCCGAGGGCGCGATGGACGCCAGCAACATGCTCAAGCCCGCCTTGGCGCGCGGCGACCTGCACGTCATCGGCGCGACGACGCTCAAGGAGTACCAAAAGCACATCGAGCGCGACCCGGCGTTTCAGCGGCGCTTCCAGCCGGTGTACGTCATGGAGCCGACCACCGACGACGCGGTCGCTATCTTGCGCGGGCTGAAAGAAAAGTACGAGCTCTTCCACGGGGTGCATATTACCGACCCGTCTTTGGTGGCCGCGGTCGAACTTTCGGCCCGCTATATCCCGGATAGATTTCTCCCCGACAAGGCGATAGACCTTATCGACGAGGCGGCCTCGTCTTTGCGCATCAGTTTGGAAAACAAGCCCCCCGTGCTCGAAGACGCCCACCGCCGCATCATGCGGCTCGAGGTGGAGAAAGAGGCCCTGCGCAAAGAGGCCGAAAGCGAGGAGGGGAGCCGCACCGTCAAAACCCGTGTCAAAGTAATAGAGAAAGAAATCGGCGAGCTTAAAGAAAAGACCGGCGAGCTCGAACTGCGCTGGAAGAATGAAAAGCAGGTTTTGGTGGACATCAAAGCGATAAAAAAAGAGCTCGAGAGCCTGCGGCTTGAGGCCGACTCGGCCGAAGCCGAGGTGGACCTGTCGCGCGCGGCCGAAATCCGCTACGGCGAGATACCGAGCCTTGAGCGCGAGCTGGAGCAAAAACAAAAGAAGCTGAAGAAACTTCAGAGTACCCGCCGCATCCTCAAAGAGGAGATAACCGAGTCGGACATCGCGGCCATCGTGTCCAAATGGACGGGCATACCGGTCTCGCGCATGCTCGAGGAAGAGGCCGAAAAGCTTTCCCGCATCGAGTCGGTGCTCGAGGGCCGCGTCGTCGGACAGACGGCGGCGGTACAAAAAGTGTCCGACGCGGTCAAGCGCTCGCGCGCGGGCATCGCCGACCCCAACCGCCCTATCTCCTCGTTTATGTTCCTCGGGCCCACCGGCGTCGGCAAGACCGAACTTACCAAGGCCTTGGCGGAGTTTATGTTTGACGACGAGCGCGCGCTCATACGCGTGGACATGTCGGAGTACATGGAGAAGCACAGCGTGAGCAAAATCATCGGCGCGCCGCCGGGCTACGTGGGTCATGAGGAGGGCGGAGCGCTGACCGAGCTGGTGCGCCACCGCCCGTACGCGGTGCTGCTCTTCGACGAAATAGAGAAGGCGCACCCGGAAGTGTTCAATATCCTGCTCCAGGTGCTCGACAACGGCCAGCTGACCGACGCGAAGGGCCGCAAAGTAAACTTC
>JBBUFU010000071.1:0-2367 GCA_038056365.1 Patescibacteria group bacterium | reverse complement strand
GCCAGCCGATGGTGCTCCTGCATATCGAACTGCCGGCCGAGGTGGAAAAGTCGCCTTTGGCGATGGAGGTAATACTAACCGGCCTGTGGAACAACGGCTCCGAGACGACCTTTCTCCAGCGCATTTGGAAGGGGCAGTTCCGCGCCGTCACGACGCTCGAGTTGGTGAGCAACGGCGGCCGCATCGGCTACTACATACACCTGCGCAAAAATTGGAAGGATTTTATGGAGGCGCGCATATACGGCCAGTTCCCCGAGGCGCACATTACCGAGGTGACCAACAACGACTATGTGACTCAGGTCGGATACAGCCCCAAGACCCACGAGCTGTGGGGGACCGAGTACTCCAAAAAACAACCCGACGCCGTGCCTATCAAAACCTACATCGACTGGGGTATGGACAAAGACCCGGACAAGCCCGAAAAGCAGGTAGACCCCCTGACCAACATTTTGGAGTTTATGTCTTCGATCAAGCCCGACGAGCATATCTGGTTTCAGATAGTGATGAAGGCGCGCAAGGCCGACGAGTGGTACGGTTTTTATAAAAAGGCCGACAGCTACCTGGAGGGCGGCAAAGAAGCCATAAAAAATGTGTTTGAAGAGGCGGTCAACCGAACCGCAGAGCGCGTCGAAGACGAGATGGCCAAAAAGTCTTTGGCAAGCCGCGGCGTCATGTTGCTCTCACAGCCCGAGAAGGACCGCGTCGAGGCTATCGAGCGCAACTTTAATAAACTGACCTTTGACTGCGGACTCCGCACTATCTATATCGTCAAAAAAAATAAGTTTGACCTCCCCAAGGTCGGCAACCTGGTGCGTTTTTTCGACCCGTTCCGCGCGCCGAACTTCAACGTCCTCAACGTGTGCCGCGGCCTCTCTATCTTCGACTACCCGTGGCAGGACTGGGGGGACATCCGGCGCCGGATGGTACGCAAGCGCATGTTCTTTTGGTACAAGCACCGCGCGTACTTTTATGTCCCGTACGATCAAACACCGGTGATACTCACCACCGAAGAGCTGGCAAGCATGTGGCACTTCCCGAGCTCGGCGGTTAAGACGCCGGGCCTGGTGCGCGTGGCAAGCCGCGTCGGCACGGCACCGCCCAACCTGCCGACTTCATCCGTTACTTTGCCCGGCCAATGATACTCCCCAAACTAAAGCCGGGTAGTCATATCGTGCGCAGTGCGGCGGTGTGCGACGAGCGCTGTTGGGAGTGCCGCACCTACGACCGCCTTTTGCCGCTGGCCTTCTTGCTCGGGGTGCTCGGGTATTTGTTGTACTTTTTGACTCTCGGCGCGCCGATCGATTTCCCGGTCGGCGCGTACCTGCGCGTCCCGGCGGGCCAAACGCTCGCGCAAGTGGGGGAGCAGTTAAAGGCAAAGCACCTTATCCGTTCGGTCGCTGTTTTTGAGGGGTTGGTGCGCCTCCTCGGCAGTGACCAAAAGATATACGCCGGGGAGTATTTCTTTTCGGGCAAACAAGACGCCTGGGTAGTCGCCGAGAGGCTCGTCTCGGGGGACTACGAACTGACGCCGATACGCATGGTCTTTTACGAAGGTTTGACCGCCAAACAGATGGCCGATTTGCTTGCCAAAAAAGTTCCCGACTTCGACGCCGGCATCTTTCTTGCCGAGGGTCAACCAAAAGAGGGGTACCTGTTCCCCGACACGTACTTTGTACTCCCCGGCGAAGACCCGTTATTACTCCTGCGCGCCATGCAAAACAATTTCGACGCGCGCGTGGCAGGAGCCTCGAGCACCATACAAAAGTTCGGCAAGTCTCTGCCGGAGGTGATTGTTATGGCGTCGCTTCTTGAGCGCGAGGCGGCCGACAGCCAGAGCCGCCGGATTATCGCGGGGATACTGTGGCGCCGCATTGCCATCGGCATGCCCCTGCAGGTTGACGCGGTCTTCCCCTACATTATCGGCAAAAACACCTTTCAGTTGACCAAAGAGGACCTTAGGGTCGACTCGCCGTACAACACCTACAAGTACAAAGGCCTGCCGCCGGGCCCTATTGCCAACCCCGGCATGAGCTCAATCTTGGCCGCCGTGACGCCGATAAAAACCAACTACTTGTTTTACCTTTCTGACAAACAGGGAAATTTCCATTATAGTGCCACCTATGCGGGCCAACTCGCCAACTCCAGAAAATACCTCGGCAACTAAGGGTAAAAAAGTTTATGTCGGGCTTTCGGGCGGGGTGGACTCGGCTGTTTCGGCCGCTTTGCTACAGAAAGAAGGCTACGACGTGCATGGCGTTTTTATCCGTATCGTGTTGCCCGGCTACCCCTGCTCGACCGGTGAGGACAAGATAGACGCCATGCGCGTGGCGGCTCATTTGCGCCTGCCTTTTACCGAAATCGACTTGT
>JBBUFU010000070.1:0-7003 GCA_038056365.1 Patescibacteria group bacterium | reverse complement strand
CGAAGAACTAATTTCGCAGGAGAAGTTTGAGGAGCTGACCCGCGAGCTCGATGAGTTGCGCACCACGCGCCGCCGCGAGGTGGCCGAGCAGTTGGAGTACGCGCGGTCGCTCGGCGACCTCTCCGAAAACGCCGAGTACCAGGAGGCCCGCGAGATGCAGTCTGCCGTCGAGGAGCGCATCGGCAAACTCGAGAGCATTCTTAAAGTGGCCAAAATCGTCAAAAGCTCAAAGAGCGACCTCATTGGCATGGGTTCGACCGTCACCGTGCAAAAGGTTGGAAGCGACCCCTCGACGATGCTCGGGGCAGGCAAGCATACCTACATCATTGTCGGGGCCGAAGAGGCCGACATGCTGTCGGGCAAAATTTCGTACCACTCGCCGCTCGGCAACGCGCTCATGGGCAAAAAGAAAGGGGACGAATTTTCCTTTCACACCCCCAAAGGCAACCAAAAATATAAAATCCTAAAGGTCGAGTAATCCTTCGATAGAACTCAGGATAAAAGAAAAAGCCCCGGCGCGATGCCGGGGTTTGTGTTTGAGCGAAAAGGCGGTAGATTCAGAACGAGCAGGCACCGCCGAACTTGAGGCCGAAGGTGGTCCGGTGCGGGTCCGGTCCGATGATGTCGCCGAACGTAACTAGCCCGGTCGGCCCGGCGGTACAGGACGTACCCCGGATCCCGTAGTCGAGCTTGGCGGTAATCGAGGTAATCGGCGTGCCCTTGTTGGGCGCCGGCGTTTCGAAATAATGCCAGACTTTGGCATTGAGTTCGAACGTCGGAGCTCCCCACAGTTCGACAAACTTGCGCTTGGCGGCAAGACCGACCGCCCCGCCGACGATGTTCTGGTTGGTGGTGATGATGGGGCTGACGTCGATGAGTGCCATCGGCACCAGCGTCCACCTGCCGCCCAACTTGAAGTCGTGCGACAGCGCCAAGCGCCCGCCGACCTGCTCGAGCTCGACCCCGTCACCGACATTAAAACGGTAGTAGTGCACCCGGACGTCGTAGTCCACGGGGCCAACCGAGCCGCGGCGGCCGAGGATGGCGTCCCACTCGTTGCCGCGCGCCGAAGCGACGAGCGACTGGGCGCGGTATCCGCCGACGTAGAAGGCGTCGAACATCGTGCATTCGCCGTAAAACTCGGCGACGGGGCCGTCGGAGTGCTTGAAGCCGGTGTTGTCGAACATCAGCTGCGGCGACCCCGACAGGGAAGCAAGGCACGCAAAGTCTTTCTTTTGGGCCTTGGCGGGTTGCGGCGCATCGGCGGCGTGGGCAGTGCCCAGTCCGATGACGAGCGCCGCGAACAGCGTGCTAAAACGCGTCATGGTCGTCGGTTCCTTTTTAATATGCTTTTACCCGTTTGTTGCGCGGTAAAAGCGGTTCAGTTCTCCGTGCACAATAACTTTTTGTTGCCAAAAGTCAAGGCTACGGAAAAATCATAAACAAAGCTACAATTCAGCAATATGTTTTGGCTGGACAGGATATTCGGGCAGATTGAGGTTGAACTCAAAGATAAAATTGCTTCCGGTAAAACGTTGCTCATACGCGACGAAAAAACGGCTTCGGGCCGTGTGCACATAGGCTCGATGCGAGCCCTCGTGCTTCATGCCGCGATTGCCGAGCGCTTGGGCGAGGCGGGCATTCCTCATGTTTTTAAATATGAAATAAACGACATGGACCCGATGGATGGGCTCCCGGTATATCTCGACCAGGCTGTTTTTAAAAAAGAAATGGGGAAGCCTCTTTTCGCTATCCCGTCACCTGACGGCAAGGCCAAGAACTTTGCCGAATACTTTGCCGAGGAGTATCTTGGCGCCATCCGCGCGGCCGGTTTTGAGCCTGAAATTTATCGCGCCACCGAGCTCTATTTTGGCGGCACAATGAATGACGCCATACGTATTGCGCTTGATAGGGCGGCCATAGTCCGTGATGTATACAAAGAGGTGTCCGGTGCGGATAGGCCCGCAGACTGGTACCCGCTCTCGGTTATATGTGAGAGTTGCGGCAAAATGGGCACTACCAAGGTCAGTGCCTGGGACGGCGAGATGGTAACTTATAATTGCTACCCTAATACCGTGAAGTGGGCCGAAGGGTGTGGACATGAAGGCAGAGTATCGCCGTTTAACGGCAAGGCGAAGTTGCCGTGGAAGGTCGAATGGGCTGCCAAGTGGTTTGTGCTTGGCGTCGACATTGAAGGCGGCGGCAAAGACCATTACTCAAAGGGCGGGGCGCGTGATGTAGCGCGCCATATTTCCGAAAAAGTTTTTAATTATCCCGAGCCGTTTGGCGTCCCCAACGAGTTTTTTCTTATCGGAGGAAAAAAGATGGCCAGCAGCAAGGGACAGGGCAGTAGTGCCAAAGAGATAGTCGAGCTCGTGCCGCCCAAAATATTTAGGCTCGCGCTTTTTGGTAAAGACATTAACCAACAAATTAACTTTGACCCCGAAGGCGACACCATTCCGGTTCTATATGATCAGTATGACAAGCTGGCCGAGCACTACAACACTGGAGTAAAAGACGACTACACGCGGCTGTTTGAGTATTTACACCCCGAGCGCAAGGCGCCCGCGCTACATAGGCTAGCGCGGTTTAGCCAGGTGGCGTTTATGGTGCAGATGCCGCACATGGATATCAACAAAGAATTTCCCGACGCCGACCAAGCTGAGTTAACTGAGCGCGCGGCTTATGCCAAAAAATGGCTGGCCGAGTACGCGCCGGAGAAGTTTGTATTTAAACTGCAAGAGTCTCTGCCTGCGGTAGAAATCACACAAGAACAAAAAACAAACCTCAAACAAATCTTTGAATTCTTAAATTCAAAACCGAACGCGACCGCCGAAGAGTTGCACGCCAAACTGCACGAGCTTAAGGCGTTTAAAGAAATTTATCTGGTCTTTCTTAATAAAGACCACGGTCCCAAAGCCGGCTGGTTTATTGCATCACTGCCGCGCGATTTTGTGCTCGAGCGCCTGCAAGAAGCCTCAAAGTAAATACCCATCCCGAGACCGGGATGGGCGTAGGCTATTTTTGGCCTGGGTGCTTAGACTGCCATGCGGGGCCGGGGCCGCGCATGTAATACATCTCGGGGCTATAAGATTTCCTTAAGTTGCGGATGTATTTAAAAAAACTTTTCAACCAGTTTTTCATGGTCGGCGCTCCTTTTTGCGTCTTTTATACTGTCTACCTTTTGTATACCAGAGAATCGCCCATGAAGTAACCTGTGGATAAAGTCGAAGGGCGCCGGTCTCGTGAGAGAGCGGCGCCCGAAGTCTAGAAGATTGCTACCGTTGCCGCAAAAGACAGGACAAGCGTCCCGACGATGAGTACCGTGGCAACAATAATTTGGTCGATCTTGTCTTGCCTTGCGTTCTCTTGCCGCCGCCGCGCAATAGTGTATGCGGCGTTGTCTTGATTGGCATAGGCATGTTCAAGATTTTTCCAGAAGAACTCTCTGTACTGCATCGCTTACCTCATTAGTTTGAGTTGCGACGCCTTTTCCCTGTTCTGCCCTATATCTTATACCCAAAACGGTGTTTTGTCAAGCTGTTGATAACAAAATAGGATAGAGTGGGGCCAAGTGGCGTATAATAGGAAACTAGTGGGGCAAAGTGGGATAGCCTCCAAAAACACCATGCTCATCGGCGAATATCTACACACTCTGGACAGCAAAAAGCGGCTTAGCTTGCCCGCTAAGTTTCGCAAAGAGGTGGGGCGCAAGGTGGTGATTACGCGCGGGCTCGACAGCTGTCTGTTTATGTACCCGCAAAAAGCGTGGCAAAAGATTGCCGAAAAGTTGGCGACCCTGCCGGTGGGGCAGGCGGACACCCGCGGCATGAGCCGCTTTATTCTCTCCGGAGCAATTGAGGCCGAAGTCGACGGCGCCGGACGCATACTCCTGCCGGAGTATCTCAAAGAGTTCGCCGACCTTAAGTCGCGCGTGGTGTTGGCCGGCGTTTCGGACCGGATAGAAATCTGGAACGAAAAGACCTGGGAGGAGTATAAGCGCCGCATCGAGAAGGGCGCCGACCAAATGGCACAAACGCTCGGCGAAATGGGAATACTTTGACATGCCCAAAACTATTGCATCAATGCCTGTTCGTGGTTCACAGCACTCATCTCGAGAGGAGGGTGCCGAGGCTCGCGAGCAGGCATTGGTTCGAAAGCCCGCGCTGAGGAGAGAACACAGAAGCGTGATGTCCAAGGAAGCTTTGGCCTTGCTTGATTTAAAAAACGGCGACGTGGTGGTGGACGCAACCTATGGGCAAGGCGGCCACAGCAAACTAATTAAAAAAACCGCTAAAGTAAAACTCATAACGGTTGATGCGGACCCCGCCTCTGGGGCGGACATTGCCGCAAATTTCGGCGATTTGGAAAAAGTACTCGCAAAAAGCTTGCCCGCAGGACGGCGGGTAAATAAAGTTTTGTTTGACTTGGGGTGGAACATAGGACAGCTCGACTCGGGCCGGGGTTTTTCTTTTTTGCGCGACGAGCCTTTAAACATGAGCTACGGGCCAGCACCACGGTCGGGCTTTACCGCCGCCGAAGTGCTTAATATCTGGAGCGAAAAGGCGGTTGCCGACGCACTCTTCGGCTACGGCGAGGAGCGCTACGCGCGCCGCATCGCGCGCCGGGTTGTGGAGCGCCGCGCTGTACAGCCCTTTACCTCGACCATCGAGCTGGCCGAAGTCATCAAAGACGCGGTCCCTGCGGCGTACCGCCGCGGCCGCCTGCATCCGGCGACAAAAAGCTTTCAAGCATTGCGCATGGCGGTCAACGACGAGCTCGGCGCGCTCGACCAAGGTTTAAAGGGCGCATGGAACGCGCTTGGTGCCGGTGGGCGCATCGTCGTCATCACCTTCCATAGCATCGAGGACCGCGCGGTCAAACGGCTGTTTGCGTCGTGGGCAAAGGCGGGCGATGGCAAACTCGTGGTTAAGAAGCCGCTCATCGCGAGCATGGCCGAAGTCAAAGCAAATCCGCCGAGCCGCAGCGCAAAAATGCGTGCGATAGAAAAAATATAGCCATGAAAGCCCTTGCCCTTTACAACAACTACGCCCGCAGTGCCTTCGCGCTCTTGGCGTGCGTATGCGCCGCATCGGTCTTTTTGTACGGAGTATTTTTGCTCGAGGCGGTCGGGCACACCGCCGCCCGAGCCCGCGCCGGCCACGCCATAACCGCGCTCAAATCCAAATTAAGCTCGGTAGAGAGCCGTTATTTGACCGAAACGCAGGCCCTGACGCCGGCGCGGGCGCAAAGTCTCGGGTTTGTGAGACCCCAAGAGGTTACGACGGTGTACGCCACCGACGCCTCGCGCGTGCTGACGCTAAATAAGCGGTAGAATAGTTTTATATGCAGCGTTACATCGGCCGTATCCGCGTGCTGACGGCCCTGTGCGTCGTGGCGTCCCTGGTTATCATCGGGCGCCTGTATTATCTGCAAATTATGCGGGGCGAAAGTTATGCGCGCCGCGCCGACGCGCAGTTTGTCGTAACCAAAAACCCTCTGCTCGACCGCGGGACTATTTTCTTTACCGACAAAGACGGTACCCGGGTGACCGCCGCCACGCTGAGTGCGGTCGCCTCGTCGAGCGACCATCAGCGGTACTATCCCGGGGGCTCCCTGGCCGCGCAAGAGATAGGGTTTGTCGCGTACAACAACGACGACGTGCAAAAGGGGCGCTACGGACTCGAGCAGTACTACGACGCGGTCTTAAGCCGCGAGGACTCGTACTCAAACTTTTTCGTGCAGTTGTTCGGGAGCGCCAAGACCGCTCTTGAGGGCGGGCAGGGGACCGGCGACCTGGTGACGACCATCGAGCCGTCGGTTCAGGCCGAGCTCGAGCGCACGCTTGCCGACTACGGCGCCGCGTGGCACCCGAGGCTCTCCGGAGGCATCGTGATGGACCCGCAGAGCGGCGAGGTGGTCGCCATGGCGGTGTCGCCAACGTTCGACCTCAACTCTTTTAATACACAGAGCGACCCGCTCATTTACGCCAACCCAATGGTGCAAAACGTCTACGAGATGGGCTCGATTATGAAACCGTTGACCATGGCGGCCGGCTTGGACTCCGGCGCGATCACCGAAAACACGACCTACAACGACAAGGGGTGTATCACCGTCGACACCAAACAGATATGCAACTTTGACTCCAGGGCCCGCGGCGTTGTGTCGATGCAACAAGTGCTCAGCCAGTCGCTCAACCTCGGCGCTTCGTTTGTGGCGACCGCGATGGGCCGAGCGACCATGCGGGACTACTTTTTAAACCGCTACAAACTTGGCCAAGAGACCGGTGTCGACCTCCCCGGCGAGGTGCACGGCCTGGTGAGTAATCTCAGTGCCGCAGAGCAGGTCAGCTACGACACGGCCTCGTTCGGGCAGGGTATCGCCACGACACCTATCGAGACCGTGCGCGCGCTCGCGACGTTGGCCAACGGCGGCTTTTTGGTAACGCCGCACTTCGGTAAAGCGATTACCTACGACACGGGGGTCACGCGGGCGCTCGGCTGGGGCGAGAAGGTGGCGGTACTGAGGCCGCAAACTGCCACCACTATCAGCCGCATGCTCACCGCAGTGGTCGACACGTCGCTCGCGGGCGGCAAAGACAAGCTCGAGCGCTACAGCGTCGCGGCAAAAACCGGCACGGCCCAGATTGCCAACCCCCAGGGCGGGGGCTACTATGAAGACCGGTACCTGCACAGCTTTTTCGGCTACTTCCCCTCGTACGACGCGCGGTTTGTCGTCTTTCTCTTTGCGGTAGAGCCGCAGGGCGCGCCGTTTGCCAGCCAAACCTGGGCGCCCCCGTTCCACGCGCTTACGCAATTCCTCATCAACTACTATCAGCTGCCGCCCGACCGCTAACCCATGCGAACTCTATTTAAAAAATTCATCGTCGTTATTATCACGTGGGAAGCCCGCTTGGTTTTGCGCAAGTACAAGCCAAAGATTATTGCCGTGACCGTGAGCGTCGGCAAGACCTCGACCAAGGATGCTATTTTTGCGGCGCTGG
>JBBUFU010000069.1:0-5104 GCA_038056365.1 Patescibacteria group bacterium | reverse complement strand
GGCACATCGACTTTACCGTCGAGGTTAAGCGCTCCATGCGCGTGCTCGACGGCGCAGTCGTCGTCTTTGACGGAGTCGCCGGCGTTGAGCCGCAGTCCGAGACCAACTGGCGTTACGCCGACGAGGCCAAAGTGCCGCGCGTCTGCTTTATCAACAAGATGGACCGCACCGGCGCATCGTTCGAAAAATCGTACGCCTCGATACTCGACCGCCTCACCAAATATGCCGTGCGCATGCAGTTGCCTATCGGCGCCGAGGGCAACTTTGACGGCGTCGTCGACCTGCTCACCATGAAGGCCTACAAGTTCGAGGGCGACATGGGCAGCGAGGTCGTCGAGTACGAAATCCCCGAAAATCTCAAAGCCGATGCGGTCAAGTATCACGCTGAGCTGGTAGAAAAAATTGTCGAGCATGATGACGCGCTCATGACCTCATATCTCGACGGCAAAGAGCCGACGCTGGACCAGCTCAAGGCGACGCTCCGCAAGGCCGTTATCGCCAACAAAATCTTCCCCGTCTACACGGGCTCTGCGCTTAAAAACAAGGGCGTACAGCTGGTGCTCGACGCCGTCGTGGACTTTTTGCCGAGCCCGGTAGACATGCCGCCGGTCAAAGGCATCAACCCGCAGACCGGCGAGGAGGTAGAGCGTCACGCCTCCGACACGGAGCCCTTTACCGCGCTCGCGTTCAAACTCCAGGCCGATCCATTTGTGGGTCAGCTGACCTTCTTCCGCGTGTACTCCGGCACCATCGAAGCGGGCTCTTACATTTACAACGCATCGACCGGCACCAAAGAGCGCCTCGGCCGCATTGTGCGCCTGCAGGCCAACGAGCGCG
The DNA here is from genome assembly GCA_038056365.1 of Patescibacteria group bacterium. Lineage (GTDB taxonomy): Bacteria > Patescibacteriota > Minisyncoccia > Phycocordibacterales > SBAW01 > GWA1-54-10. Next base: position 4,267 of record JBBUFU010000069.1, on the reverse strand, counting down.
AGGAAGTTAAAAAGGTTTACGCCGGCGAAATCGCCGCCGCAGTAGGCCTCAAAGACACGCGCACCTCACACACCTTGTGCGACGAGGCAAACCCCATTATCCTCGAGACCATCAAATTCCCCGAGCCGGTCATCCAATTGCGCATCGAGCCCAAGACCAAGGCCGACCAGGAAAAGATGGGCATGGCGATGAAGAAGTTGGCCGACGAGGACCCGACCTTTAAAGTATCGACCGACACCGAAACGCAGGAGACGCTTATCGCCGGCATGGGCGAGTTGCACCTCGAGATTTTGGTCGACCGCATGAAGCGCGAGTTCGGCGTCGAGGCGAACGTCGGCAAACCGCAGGTCGCCTATCGCGAAACGATTACGCAGGAGGCCGAGGCCGAGGGCAAATACATCAAGCAAACAGGCGGCAAGGGCCAGTACGGCCACGTGCGTTTGCGTATCAAGCCACTCGAGCCGGTTAACCCCGACAAAAAAGTTTCTAAAAACACTACGCGCGAGGAGCACTTTGAGTTTATTAACTCAATTAAAGGAGGCGTCGTCCCCAACGAGTTCATCGGCCCGGTCGAAAAGGGTGTGCGCGAGGCGATGGAGCGCGGCTTTGTGGCCGGCTTTAAAATGGTCGACATTTCGGTCGAGCTGTACGACGGCTCGTACCACGACGTCGACTCTTCCGAAATTGCGTTTAAAATCGCGGCGTCCATGGGCTTTCAAGAGGCGGCGGCGCGTGCCAAGCCGGTTTTGCTCGAACCTATTATGAAAGTCGAGGTTGTCGTGCCGGAGAAGTTCATGGGTGACATCACCGGCTCTCTCAACTCCAAGCGCGGACAAATTGAGGGGATGGAGGAGCGCGGTCTTGCGCGCGCCATCAAGGCCAAGGTACCGCTGTCGGAAATGTTCGGCTACACTACCGCACTGCGCTCGATGACCGAGGGCCGCGCCAGCTTTACCATGGAGTTCGACCACTATGAAATCGTCCCGCCCAACGTTGCGGCGACCATCATCGCGGGGAGAAAGTAGGGGAGCGGTAATACAGTTGCATTTCACGCGTCTAGGAGTAGAGTAGGGGCCTTAGCCCTTACTATACTTTTTATGAAAAAACTCATTGCGGTACTTGGTATCTTGGGAGTTTTGGCCTTTGCGGTGCCCGCGTTTGCGCAGTATGCGCCGACCTATCCGTACCCGGCGCCTGTGCCGGCCTATGGGTGTCCACAACTTACCTACAACCTCTATCGCGGGCTTAGCGACTATTACACGGGGGGTCAGGTGACACAGCTTCAGCAATTTTTTGCGTCCCGCAGCTACTACCAGCCGGTCACCGGCTACTTTGGCATCCAAACACAGGCAAACGTCGCGCAGTTTCAGCGCGAGCAGGGGGTCTACCCGGTAACCGGCGGCGTGGGGCCGCTCACGCGTGCGGCGATTGTACGCGTATGCGGCGGCATTGTGTATCCGCCGCCAACGTACGGTACCATCTCTATTACCAACATCAGCGGGCCCAATAGCGTCACGGTCGGCCAGCAGGCAACCTGGAGTATCACGACCAGCGCGCCCTACGGTAGCTACCTCTCGACCAGCGTGCGCTGGGGCGATGAGAATATGTATGGCTACCCGTACGGCATGGCGGCGGCAAGCAACATAAGCCAGCAAACGTCGTTTAACCACAGCTACAGCCAAGCGGGGATGTACACGATTACTTTTACCGTGACTGACAGCGCCGGCCGCACGGCGAGCGCTAACACGACCGTGGTAGTAAGCGGCACGCAAAGTACCAACGTAACTTTCTCCGCCTCGCCGACCTCGGGCCTCGCGCCGCTCGCGGTTGCTTTTAGCGTCAACACAGTCACCGGCTACGACATCGGCGGGTTCTCCATCGACTTTGGAGACGGACAAACCGGCAATCCCCAAACCATTTACTGTTTTGCGGCGCCGTGCAATCCGGCCATGGCCGCCTCTCACACCTACACGTCCAACGGCACCTACACTGCAAAACTCATGTATCAGCCGTCGTTCTATTGTCCGCCGGGTGCGATGTGCCCGATGATGATGCCTGCCCCGCAGGTCGTCGGCACTGCCACTATTACGGCCATAACGGGCTGGTTATAGTAATTTTGGTTATCCACACCACTGTCTTGGCGGGGAGGCAAGAGGGCTTATACTGAGTGACATACAGGGTACCGGCGCGAGCCGTGTGCCCTTTCTCGTTTATAAACTCATTTATAAATAATGTAATTATATGGAAGACGAAAAATTTGCCCGCCTGTTTGCACTCGCGTCCGCCTACGGCGGTCTCGCCCTTGCGGTATTTTTGATGATGGGCGCGGTCACCACGACCGGCGTCAAGACAATAGTTTTTTTTGCACAAGAGGCGCCGGCTCAAGCGGCGACGCTAATACTGGCTGCGCCTATCGTGACCCCAATACCGCAAGTGCAAACGCAAGCGGCGGCGGCTGGGTGCTCCATCGGCAGGGTGCTTGCCTTGGGCGCGAGCGGGAGCGATGTTTCGTGCCTTCAAAAAACTCTCGCGCAGGACCCCGCCATTTATCCGGAGGGTTTGGTGACGGGCTACTTCGGGTCGCTGACGGAAAAGGCGGTACAGCGTTGGCAGGCGGCCCGTGGCATAGTCTCTACCGGCAACGCCAACAGCACCGGATACGGCGCGGTGGGGCCGAAGACGCGGGCGGCTATCGTAGGGGGCTCCGGATCGACCTCGACATCATCACCGGCACCAACATCAACCTCGACCTCGACCTCGACATCAACCTCAACCGCCGCCTTCGGAAGCTCATGCACTCCTCCGAAGTTCAGTTTTGGCGCTCTGTCAGCGGCGTCGGTCGGCACGCTGTGGAAGGCGACGATACTTACCTACTCGGGGGTTGCACCCGCCGTGCAGGCAACCGGGTTGCCTCTAAGCTTTGTACTGAGCGACAACGGGTCTTCTTTTAGTATTGCCGGCACGCCGACCACCACCGGGACCTACACCATAACGTTGGCGGCAAAGAACTCCTGCGGCACCGCCCGTGGCGGCATCACGCTTCCGGTTGTATCGGCCGGCTCGCAATGCCCGGTCTACACATCGCCCGCCAGTGCCAACGGCACTCTGCAATGGCGCGGCCAAGACAATGCCGGTTGCGACCTTGGGTACCGGTGCTACACGGTCACCTCTACACCAATATGTCCGGTCTATCAAATTGCCGCATGCCCCGCAGGTACGCATCGCGTGGACGGCACTCCTACCTATGACTCAAACAATTGTGCGGTACCTCACCCGTCGTGCTTGGCGGATACTAGTACCACAAACATTACTTTTTCTGCCACGCCGGCCTCGGGCACAGCGCCGCTCAGTGTTGTGTTTCAGACAAATATTGCTAACGGGTTAGATGATTATTCGGTTGATTTTGGCGACGGCACAAGCGGCTCGTTACAGAACAATTGTGCCTTTGGGCTCGGCGGTTGTGGATTGCCGACCGCCTCGCATGCCTACTCCTCCGCGGGCACGTACAGCGCCAAACTTACCTATCAGCCTCCGTTCGTCTGCAACGCTCCGGCCGGCGCGGCCTGTAATCAAGTGATGCCCGCCGCGCAACTAGTCGGCACCGCGACCGTTACCGTCACCGGCGGTACCACGATCACTCCAACCTTCTCGGCGTGGCCAAACTCGGGTGCCGCTCCGCTTACGTCTTATCTCACCATGAGCGGGGTTTCTTCGGCCTCTTCCTACTCGGTTAACTTCGGTGACGGCTCAAGTGGAAATAACTGGCAGGCCGACACCGAAGCGGCTAACACCTACTTCATTGCACACACTTACGCCTCTGCCGGCACATACGCGGCGGGACTCTACTCGGGATGTACTTCGTCCGGCGCTTCAATAAGTTTTGCGTGTACAAGTATCGGCGCGGCGACCATTACCGTCACCGGCGGCACCCCGTCCCTATTCGGCGCCGGCCTAATACAACATTTCGACCCGGCGGGGATGGTGGCCGCCGTGGTCGCGGCCCCGTTTGACCTCATGGTCGACTCGCTCACCAATATATTCGTCATGTTCGGGGTGGGGCAGTAGCCTGCCCGAACGGCAAGGCGGGTTGCGCATATTTTGGGTGTTTGCTACTATAAGCCGCAATGCACTGGTGGCTCTTTCCTGTGCTTGTGCGCATTAATTAGTCAGTTAATAGTAATTAATTTATTTATGGCAACTTTTGAACGTGCAAAGCCGCACATGAACGTCGGCACCATCGGCCACGTTGACCACGGCAAGACGACGC
>JBBUFU010000068.1:0-4179 GCA_038056365.1 Patescibacteria group bacterium | reverse complement strand
CCCGCAGGTTTATGCAGTACCTTTTGGCTGCAGCGCCCGGTTTGCGCGCCGACCTGGCCGAGCAGATACGCGCACTCGGCGCCGACACCGCGCAGTGCAAGAGCTGTTTTAAGTGGTTTGTAGGCAAGGGCGGGCAATGCCCCATCTGCGCCGACTCGCATCGCGACACCTCTATACTCTTTGTGGTAGAGAAAGACGCCGACATAGACAATGTCGAGCGCAGCGGTTACAAGGGGCGCTACTTTGTGCTCGGCGGCACGGTGCCGCTGGCGGCCGAAGAGCCGGCGCGGCACATCCGCATCCGCGAGTTGCAAAAGCGCCTTGCCGAAAACGGGCTTGTAGAAGTTATCTTGGGACTCTCGGCCACGACCGAAGGCGACCACACCCGCAACATACTGCAGGAAATCCTCAAAGACTCGGGCATAAAAATATCCTCGCTCGGCCGAGGACTCTCAACGGGCTCGGAGCTTGAGTACGCCGACCCGGACACCATACATCAGGCACTAGCCAATAGAAGTTAGCCACTAGGCAAGCCTAGCTGAGCTAGGCCAACTTCGTGATTTTGACCTCCATGAACGGCTGGCGATGGCCGCGCTTTTTAAAATAGTTGCTCTTCGCCTTGTATTTGATGACCACGACCTTTTTGGCGCGGGCGATCTTTTCTATCGTGGCCTCTACCTTGGCGCCTTTGATAAACGGCATGCCGACGGTCGTCGCGTCTTTGCCGTTGTCGGAGAGTAAAACTTCGTCAAACGCGACCTTGTCCCCCACTTTAAAAGCGGCGTAGCCGTCCTTGCCAAGAGGACCTTTAAGCGTCTCGATTTTGACGGTGTCGCCCTCGGATACGAGATACTGCTTGCCGCCGGTCTGGATTATTGCGAATTCTTTCATGAATTTGTATACGAAAACGAGCCTCTGGCTCGCCGAAATATACTAGCCCAGAAGCCCTGTTTGTGCAAGTTAATCCTTGCCCTCCAGCACCGGCCGGTCGAGCGCCGGCACGTCTATGGAAATATCGGCCGAGGCGTCGATGCGGAGCACGTCTTTTTCGATCTTGCCGAGCTCTTTGGTGCCCGCGTTAAAGTGGTTGACCGTGGTCGACAGCGACGCGCCCAACTTTTTGTAGTACTCCTGATAGGCGTTTATATGCCGGCCCAGGGCCTCGACGTTTTTGGCTATGTCCTTGGCCTGCTCCTCTATTTTAAAAGCTTTAAAGCCGTAAAGCACCGATTGCAAATAGGCGGCAAAGGTCGTCGGCGAGACGATGATTACCTTTTTTTCGTTGTAGGCGTAGTCGATAAGGTTGCGCGTGTTGACCTTGACCGCGCCGACCTCGTTGATAAGCAAGTCGTAGTAAATGGCTTCGGCCGGGATGTACATAAACGCAAACGGCAGGGTGCCGTCTTTGGGACGCACGTATTTGGCACACTCGTCGATGCGCAACTTGAGGTCGTTTTTAAAAGCCTTCTCCAACTCCTCGCGCTGGGTCGCGTCGATGGCGTTGATGAGCCGGTTGTAGTTCTCGAGGCTAAACTTGGCGTCAACCGGGATGACGCCCTCTTTGGTCATCACCACCGCGTCGACCGTCTCCCCGCCCGGGAACTCATATTGCATTTTGTACGCGGTCGGCGGCAGGATATTGCCCAAAATAAGCTCAAGGCTCGCCTCGCCCAGGTTGCCGCGCTGTTTTTGGTGGGTCAAGACCTTTTCAAGATTTTTTAGCTGTTCGGCCAGCGTAAAAACCTGCTTGGTCGACTCTTTTGTTTCGACCATTCCCTTGTTAACCTCGAGCAACTGTTCGCCGACCTGGCGGGTGATATTGCTCATCAGGCGTTCGACCTGCTCGGACTGCGTCTTCATTCCGCTAAACATCCGGTCGGTCCCCTCGCCGAGTTTTTGGTCCATGGCGCGCGCGAGGTCCTGCAATTGGTTTTGCATAAGTACAAGACTGTCGGACTGCGGCGCGACGGCACCTTGCCCGCGTTTGTAGAGCAAATAAATAGTGGCGATATTCCCCGCGACCAAGACAATAAGTAGAATCACCAACCAGTCCATGATACTATCATCGCATGACCCAAGCAGAACTAAAAGAGCAGATGAAGGCCGCGATGAAGGCCCACGAGACCGTCAAACTAAGCGTCGTGCGCGGCCTATTGTCGGCCATGACCAACGAGGCCGTTACCAAAGGCAAGGGCCCCGACGGCGTACTCAGCGAAGACGAAGTGTTGACCGTCATTACCCGCGCCGCCAAACAGCGCAAAGACTCGATAGAGCAGTTTGAGGCCGGTGGCCGCCCCGAGTTGGCCGTGGCAGAAAAAGAGGAGCTCGCTATCATTCAGGCCATGCTCCCCGCCCAAATGTCGCAGGACGAGATAGTCGCCGCGGCCAAGGCCAAAGCCATCGAAGTGGGCGTTACCGACAAAACCGGCGCCAACAAACTTATGGGCATGTTGATGAAGGACCTCAAGGGCCGCGCCGACGGCACCGCGGTTAAAGCGGTGGTTGACGGTATGTTTGCCTAGTTTTCCCCACTGCCCGCTAAAATCACTTGACTTTCAGGTGATTTTGTGTATTATATAGAGCAGTAGTAATGCGTTCCCCCGAAGTTGGAGGAAGCACCATGCCTTACGTTTCGACCTGGCCGTTTGAAGAAACACTGAGGACGTTGCGTGATGTCATCAGCGAGTCTGACGCTCGCGGAGTGCGCAATAGATATCATCGCTACGGCGCTCTGCTTGGTTGGAGAACACCTGCTCTGGACTACCGGGCCGGCGAAAAGCCTGACGAGCCCGGCGCAGTGCACCACGTCCTCAGTAAGGAAGTCCAGTTGGACTGCCGACTGCAGGCCGCTGAAAAGGTTCGCACTCGCGATACCCACAAAATGCGGCAGATGCCGCTCCCCCTCCCCGCATAGCTTTTGCGGGGAATTTTCTTTTTCAAAAATTTGTGACCCTACCGGGAATCGAACCCGGATTTAAAGCTTGAGAAGCTTCTGTCCTAACCGTTAGACGATAGGGCCTTGCAACACAATCTACACCAAAACTATCGCTTGTTCCACTCCACATCCTGGCGCACTAGGAGTTCGTTTGCGCGCTCGGGCTCGGCCATAACCTCCTTGACCACGCGTTCCGTGCGCACACTCTGCGAGCCTTTGACCAAAACCACATCGCCCGCCTTGAGCAAATTCTGCAACTCGGTGCCCGCGGCCTGCGAGTCTTCGAACTGCAAAATGTTCGCGTCGGCCATGCCGCCGTCGAGTGCCCCCTGCGCGATGTCGTGCGCACGAAAACCGACGGTAATAAGCAGGTCGCAGGTTTTGGCGCACAGGATGCCGAGTTTGCGGTGCTCGGCCACCGATACCCGCCCCAACTCCAGCATGTCACCGAGGACGGCGATTCGCCGTCCGAGAGTGATGCCGCCGTCTAGTGCGGCGCGCCCAGCCAAAGCAAGCGCCTCAAGCGCGGCCTCGGTGGCCGCGGGGCTGGCGTTGTAGGTATCGTCGATAATCAGCGTGTCTTTAATCCCCGGCAAAAGATGCATGCGCCCCGCCGGCGGCTCGTAAGCGGCAAGCGCGCCTACCGTTTGCTCCAAACTTTTGCCGAGCGCGATCGCAACCGCCGCCGCGCCGAGCGCGGGCAAAAAGGCGTGCCCGCCGAGCGCGCCGCGAATGTTCAGGCGCGCCCGACTGTCTCCGGCAACTATCGTTGCCGTCATGCCGGCGGGCCAGGCATCCTCTTTGTCGCGCAGGGCAGACACCTCTTCCCCGCGCACGTCGCACTCTTTTGAAAATCCGAAGGTAAGGAGTTTTGCACCATCGATTTCGGGCAGGCGGCGCTCGAGCGAGCGCGTGTGCGGGTCATCGCCCGAAAGAACAAGCGTCCCGCCCGGCTGGAGCGTTTTAATAAGCGCGGCCTTCTCCTCTACTACAGCTTCGGGCGAGTCAAAAAACTCCACATGCACCGGCGTTTCGGGCAGGCGGGTTACCACAACCACCTGCGTCCTCAGCCAGCCCGAGAGCGAGCGGATGTCGCCGGGGCGGTCGGCACCCACCTCTAAAATCAGCCACTTGGGGTAGCGGGCGGAAAATACAATCAAAAACAAGCCGTCGATAATATTGATGAGCCACCGAAAAGGATTATTCCACGCGTTCGGCGCGCCGAGGATGGTAAGAGGTATCCC